>JAIRQC010000135.1 GCA_031256675.1 Rikenellaceae bacterium | reverse complement strand
TAATACGGAGGCACAAACTATAAAATTGTTTCAAAATTATTATTGGATGTCATAAACAACCTCAAAGGATTGGAAAATGAAACCACAAAAGCAATAAATACTTTTAACGAATACAAAACAAAGTACATTCCGTCTTGTGAAAATATAGAACTTACCAAAGTTGAAAAAATCAATTAGTATCTGAAATTCAGGTTGTTATTGATAAAATAAATGAGAAATTAAAAAACATAAGTGTACAGATTGTTATTGACAACAATGAGATTTCTGAAGTGGAAAAATATCATACTTTGATAAACAAAATCATTGATGATAACAACAAGGAAATTAATAATATAAATGCTAAGAAGAATAAAATTAGTGAGGAAAACAAATCCATACGAAAAGAAATTTGCAAATGTACTTATAACTATTTAATTGATACACATTCAACTAATATAAAAAATATCATTAAACTTCGAGATGATTATAAGGCGCTTAAAGAAGAAATAAACAAAAAGAAAGAAGCAGAAAAAGTCAGTAAGAAATCAATCGTTGCAACAACAATAAAAACAGTTCTAAATTACTTTTTTTCAGACAAATATACTCTTAACGAGGATAGTTTTCGTCTAATTTTTAATAAAACCACACTTGAGAAAGGACAGGTTAAAAACGTATTGAGCGAGGGCGAGAAAAATATTATTGCTTTCGCATATTACATTGGCGATACTCATTTGAAAATTGAAAATTAAGATGATTATGAAAAACTGTTTTTCATAATTGACGACCCCATTTCGAGTATGGACTTTACGCACGTTTATACGCTGTGTGGTGTAATCAGGGGTATAAAGAAAATTATTGATAAATTGAAACGTGAACGATTTATCATTTTTACGCACAACAACGATTTTATGAGAATTATTTCTGCAAATAATATTGTAGATAAAAAATTGATATTGAAAAACAGTGAAATAAGCGAGTTTAATAATAATCTAACAGTACCGTATATAAATCACTTGTTAGACATATATATGATTGCCCGAAAAGACACAAAAGCAAATCATACAACAGCAAATTCTATCAGGCATATCATTGAAACATTGACAAAATTTCAAAATATAGAAACGTCAAGCGATAGTATTGCGGAATACATTACAGAAAACATTCCAAACGACACAAAATCATATACTTTGATACAAGATTTATCACATGGCGGTTGGCGTAGCGAACAAGCGCCAATAACAGATGACGATTACAAAGAAGTTTGTGAAACAGTCATTTCCCACATTGAAAAATATTTCAAGAAACAAATTGAATACTGTAGTAAACTCACGTTATAAACCAAAAACTTTTTCGGTTTTGCAAGAAATTTTGCCTGCTTTTGTTCTCGAAGTCTTATGTGGCAATGGCAGGCAGAGGCAGCCAAAAACGAACTCCAAAAACACACCAAGTCGTATTACATAAGACAAAATAAAGATGCAATTTGCTGTTTCACAATAGTTTTATGAATATTGTCGAAGTTTCAGAAACCGGAATAAAAGCTATACGCTTTTCCATGTATTTTTCATGCGCGCACCATGCACGCTATAACTTCATACGGCCGATGAGTTTTGATTTTACGAGCGAAAGATACGAAAAAATATTGTTATTCCGAAAAGTTGGTGTATATTTGCACCTCTTTATGTAAAATTGAGAATAATGAAAACTTGCGAAATCACGGGCAAGCGCGCCCAGGTGGGCAATAACGTCTCCCACTCGAACAAGAAGAGCAAGCGTCGGTTCAACCCCAACCTCAAAACCAAACGCTTTTGGAGCGAGGACGAGGGACGGTGGATCACGCTCAAAGTCTCGGCCAACGGCATCAAGACCATCAACAAGAAGGGGCTCGCCGCCGCCCTCAAAGGCGCCGCCGCACCGCGCAGCGTCTACTAACCGCCGCTCGGCCAAACAACTAACACAAACAAACAATGGCAAAAAAAGGCAACAGGGTTCAGGTCATCCTCGAATGCACCGAACAGCGTGAGAGCGGCGTGGCAGGCATGTCGCGCTACATCACCACCAAAAACAAAAAGAACACCCCCGCCCGCATGGAACGCCGCAAGTACAACCCGTTCCTCAAAAAGGTGACCCTCCACAGAGAGATCAAATAGGGGCGTTTCGTACTAACGGTAAAAAACAGACAAAGCCATGGCAAAGAAAGTAGTCGCAACACTCAAAACGGGTTCGGGCAAGAACTTTACGAAAGTTATTAAGATGGTGAAATCCGACAAGTCGGGCGCCTACATGTTCAAGTCGGACATCGTGGCCAACGACCAAATCAAGGATTTTTTCGAGAAGAAGTAACGCCTCGAACGATTCTTAATACAAAAGCCCCTCGGTCAGGGGCTTTTGTATTTTTCATGCCATACCCGAGCCTGTTTTCGGCTTTTCGGGTTTCCTGATGTTCGGCTGTTCGGCCCTGCCCGCAGACGACGAAAGGACGCTTGCTTCTCCGAACCATAGCCCTGCCGCACCATGCTCCGGAGCCGCAGGCGCAGAGGGAGGAGCAGAGGCTGGGCAGCTCTTCACTGGAGCTGGCGCATCCCTCTTAAAGACTTGGGTTAAGGGCATTCAACATCGGGGCCGGTTTCAGTGTCTTCGGGTTTTTGGCTGTTCGACCCGACCCGCAGACGACGAAAGGACGCTTGCTTCTCCGAACCATAGCCCTGCCGCACCATGCTCCGGAGCCGCAGGCACAGAGGCCAGCGCAGAAGCAGGAGCAGAGGGAGGAGCAGAGGCTGGGCAGCCCTTCATCGGAGCGGGCGCATCCCTCTTAAAGACTTGGGTTAAGGGCATTCAACATCGTTGCTTTCCCGCTTTGCAAGAGAGGACGAAACTCACGTCAGGATGTTAACATAAATCATGCGAATTGAGGGTTTAGACTTGTTTTGCGCCCCCGAAACCACAGCCGCAGGGTTTTGCGGCGAATAGCGAGCGGTGAACAGCAACAGTCCTGCACCCAAAGTGCCACTGTACTTAAAACACTCCTGCACTCAAAGCAGTCCTGCCCCCAAGCGACCCTGTGCCCAAAGAGCGCAAAGTGTGTCTACGGGCCGCAAAAGACATCTGCCAAAAGTCTCTGTAAAAAAACCTGCGAAGCCTCACAAAAGGCGTCACAGAGGCCGAGAAACGCAGGCCGATATTTTTAATTGACAACACATATTACCAAACGGCCTCACTGATCAAACCCTAAAAATCCGAATACGTGCCCTGACCGTTACGCCCTATACCGCTTCTTCTGCCTCTGGAGCCTGCCCCTCTGCTGCTTCCTCTGTATCTGGAGCCTGCCCCACTGCTTCCTCCACTACTTCCCCCTCTTCGTACTCTTCCTCATCTTCCGATTCGTCATACTCTTCTTCCGAATACTCTTCCTCATCTTCCGAGCCGTCATACTCCTCTTCCTCCACGCCTTCGATTACGTCTATCAGGTCTATCTCGAATATCAGCGCCTCGTTCGGGCCGATGCTCATATACGAGCCCGTCTCGCCGTAAGCCAGCTCGGCCGGGATCCAGATTTTGATCGAACCGCCCCTGCCGATGAGCTTCACCCCTTCGCGCCACCCCTCGATAACGCTATTGAGTATGAATGTCGCCGTGTCGCCGCGCTCTCTGGTCGAGTCGAAGACCTTGCCGTCTTTGAACGTGCCGTGGTAGAGCGCCTTCACCCTGTCGTAGTCGTTGACGGCCCTCACATCGTCGCCCTGTTTGATGATTTTGTACAACAGGCCGCTGCCGGTCGTCTGCACGTCCTTCTCTTTGGCAACCATGTCAAGGAACTCGCGTGAAGCCTTTAACGCCCTCGCCGGCTTGCGTACCGTGAAGTAGTCGTGCAGTAATTCGTGCACGTCCTCATGTTTCATGGCCGGTTTGTCGTTGAGAATGTCGCCGAAAGCCGCCAACAGGACATTGAGATTTATCGGGTCGTTTATATGCTCCCTGATGTAGTTGCCGACGTCGAGGCCAATGCAGTACGACACGGAATCCTTCTCTGTTTTGAGGGTCGTCGGCAGGCCCCTCTTTGGGGCCGCCTTATCAATGACCTCGCTCGAATCCTTTGACGACCTCGCAGTGAAGTATTCGCGCAGGAATTTGACCGCGTCCTCGTGTTTCATGACCTGTTTGTTGTTGAGAATGTCGCCGACAGCCGCCGACAGGACATTGAGATTTATCGGATAGTCGAGTTCCATGATGCTTTTGCCCAGGTCGAGGCCAATGCAGTACGATAAGGAATCCTTCTCTGTTTTGAGGGTCGTCGGCGCGCCGAACGAGTTGAGGCCGCCCGCGAACATGGCGACGGCAAAGATTATTAAAAAAATTTTCATGAAACAGGACTGTCTAATGGTTGATATTTTTGAGCAATATTATCATGTGGGCCAATCGCAATGGCGGTATTGCCCCGTGCGCAAGACACAGAGAAGCGCAGGGCTGCTTCGGTCGCATCAGGCTTCCGTCGCGCCTTGCGCTGTCTGCGGGCTGAAAACATTAATGGCCCGGCTGCCCCGAGAGCTGCCGCAACTACTTCTTCTCCTTCCCTGTTGGCATGGGCAGGATGCCGGCCATGTCGCCGATGACGTTGACGAGTTCGGAGCCGGTGGGGACGACGATCTTGGCGTTGTTTTTCAATGCCGACTCGAGTGCCTCCAGCTTGCGCAGCAACTGGGCGTTGCCGGTGAAATACTTGTCGGCGGCCTCGTTCACCAGACGGATGGCTTCGGCCTCGCCCTCGGCGCCGAGTATCTTGGCCTGCTTGACGCCCTCGGCCTCCTTGATTTTCGAACGCTTGATACCGTCGGCCTGCGTTTCGGCGGCGGTGGCGTAGTCGATGGCGGCGATCTTTTCGTTCTCGGCCTTGACGACCTTGTTCATGGTGTCCTGCACGTCTTTGGGCGGGTCGATCTCCTTGAGCTCGGTGCGGAGGATCTCGATGCCCCACTGGCGGGTCTCCTCGCTGAGGGTCGAGTGGAGTTCGGAGTTGATTTTGCCGCGCTCGCTGTTGGCCGATTTGAGGGTCAGCGTGCCGATGATGTTGCGCAGTGTGGTGCGGGAGAGGTTGACGATCTGCCACTGGTAGTTGTGGACGTTGTACATCGAACTCTTGACCCCGTCTTCGGTGGCCAGCACGCGGAAATAGACCTGCGCGTCGACCCGTGCGTTGAGGTTGTCGTTGGTGATGATCTCCTGCGGTTCGGCGTCGACCATCTGCTCGGTGATGTTCACGCGGTACATCTTATAGATGCCGGGGAAGATCCAGTGAAAACCGGGCTTTGCAAAGCTCGAATAGCGTCCCATGCACTCGATCAGGCCGCGATGGGTGGGGCGAATGATCTTGATGCCGCTCATGATGATGATAAAGAGGATAATACCTCCGATGATATACAACACTTGCGCCTCCATAAAAATGATTTTTTGGTTTATTCGTCAAATTTAGTGTTTTTTTTGAACATTGGCAAGGATATGTGAAAATAAATGTCACTCCGTGCTTTTCGAGGGGCCAGTCGCCGTGCTTTTCAGCGCAAAAACAGATGGGCCGTGGCCTCGACTTCGTCCGGAGTGACATTTTCGATTTGTTTTTTTGAAAATTTAACGCTATCTTTGCCGCATCGAACAATACGACTGATAACATATGAACCTTTTCGGCCACAACACGCATCACCATCATCCCAACTCGCAGGGGTAGGTCGGGCGTGTCGTGCCGCAGGGCAAACACAGGGGGCTTACCTTAATAATTATTAAGGTAAGCCCCCTGCATTTTGAAATGGTTACGGAGGGTTACGGATGGCGTTTTCGGGCCATTCTTGTCTCGATGACGAAGGCCACCACGAGGCCGACGCCGCCGAAAAGCATCACCGACGCGCCGTAGACTATCCCTGCCTCGCCGGAATGGGCATAGCTTTTGAGCGTGCAAAAAATGAGGATGAAGCCCGCCAGCAGCCCCAGCCCGACGCCGATAAGCAGGCAGCCGGCTTTCAGTGCGCTGAACGAGAGTTTGCGGTGCATGAGCAGGGGCGAGAGGCTGCCCATCTGCTCTTTCATCTCGCTTGGCGAGAGGTTGCTGCCGAGCTTTTCGATGATGGCTATCCGCTCGCGGCGGCGGGCGTAGAGTTCGAAAAGGCCGTAAACAGTGGCCATGCAAATGCCCGTGACGAGCGGGGCTACAAGAAAGTCGAACATGATTTTTAGGTTTTGGTTTCGCCTATTTTGACGCACATGATGAAAAAAGGTTACAAAAACCGGTAACTTTGTAACCTGCGCCGCGCGCCTGCGTCTAAGGGTTTGTACGAAGACAAACTCTGAAAAGGGTAGTATGCCGCATGACGATAAATATTACGTAGGGCGCACGCGGGCGGGGGCTGTCGAAGCGTTCGGCGAGCTGGTCGACAGGTATGGCGGGCGGGTCTATTCGCTGGTGGCGAGGATAGTGGGCAATCGTGAGGAGGCGGAGGAGCTGGCGCAGGATGTGTTTGTGAAGGCATTCGTCCACCTGGGCTCGTTCAGGGAGCAGTGCAGCTTCTCGACTTGGCTCTACCGTATCGCATGGAACACGGCGATCTCAGCCACGCGCCGCCGCCGACTGCGCGGGTTGCCACTGGACGAAAAGCTGGCCGACGAGGGGCAGGACGAATGGTTCGACGAGGGGCCCGACGACGACCGACGGCTGGAGAGGCTCGACGCGGCGCTCTCCACCCTGCCGCCCGACGAGAGGGCGCTGGTGCTGCTCTTCTACACCGAGGAGCGCAGCGTCGAGGAGATAGCCGCGATCACCGGACTGAGCCGTCCGAACGTAAAAACGAAGTTGCACAGAATAAGGAAGAAATTGCTAATACTGACAGGCGATGAGCGATAAATTGCAGATATTGAAGCGGCTGCCCCGGGAGGAGCTGCCCTGTGGATTTCGCGCCCGTACCATGCGCCGGATCGAAGCCGCATCGGCACGGCGTGGCGAGCGGCTTGAAATGCTGGTCGTTACGCTGGCTTCGGCGGTTATCGTGGGCCTTGTGGCGTGGCTGTTGTCGAGAAACGGCTTTCCGAAGGTTCCGAAGATCGAATGGGGCGCTTCGGCCATGTTCTTCGTCTATATCGGCGCGCTGTCCCTGCTGCTGCTGGGCGGCGATTGCCTGTTACGCAGAATTTACAGAAAGGAGATATGATACGGATCGCTATTCAGGCCAAAGGGCGGCTCAACGAGGAGAGCGTGATGCTGCTGCGCGAGGCGGGCGTCACCATTGAGGCGAGCAAACGTAAGCTGCTGGCCCGCAGCGAGGATTTCCCGCTTGAGGCGCTCTATCTGCGCGACGACGACATTCCGCACGCCGTGGCGATGGGCGTGGCCGACGTCGGCATAGTGGGGCTCAACGAGGTGGAGGAGAAGGCGCAGGCGGTCGAGGTGGCGCACAGGCTGGGTTTCGGCAAGTGCCGCCTTTCGCTGGCCATACCGGGGAACGAGCAGTACGCTTCGCTCGCGTGGTTCGAGGGGCGCAAGGTAGCCACCTCCTACCCGCGTATTCTGGGCAGGTTTTTTGCGGAGAAGGGGGTGCGGGCCGACATACACAAGATAGCGGGGTCGGTGGAGATAGCTCCTTCGGTGGGGATGGCCGACGCCATATTCGACATCGTAAGTTCGGGCGGCACGCTGATCTCCAACGGTTTGCGCGAGGTGGAGACGGTGCTGTGGTCGGAGGCGGCGCTGATCGTCACGCCAGGACTGCCGGCAGAGAAACAGGCTTTGCTGGCGCAGCTGCTCTTCCGCATCGAATCGGTCGAGCGCAGCCGCGGCATGAAGTACGTGCTGATGAACATCCCCAAAAAGCGGGTCGACCAGGTCATCAAACTGCTGCCCGGAATGAAAAGCCCTACCATTCTGCCGCTTGCACAGGAGGGATGGTGCTCCGTCCACGTCGTGATCCGCGAGAACGAACTCTGGACCAAGATAGAGCAGCTCAAAACCCTCGGCGCAGAGGACATACTGGTGCTCGCCCTCGAAAAGATGATAAAATGACGCTCTCGCCACAGAACTGAAATGAAGATAGATGTAAACCCATCGCCCGATGAGTGGGCAAAGTTGTTCGGGCGGGCTACGGCGGACGACGGGGCTGTGAACGAGCGCGTTGCAGCCATAGTGCGACGTGTGCACGAGGGGGGCGACGAGACCCTGCGCGAACTTACGGAGCAGATCGACGGCGTGCAGCTGACCGAACTGCGCGTCGGGCCGGAGGAGATGGCCGAGGCGGTGCGGCGCGTGCCGGAAGAGCTGAAACAGGCTATGCGGCTGGCGGCGGAGAACATAGAAAAATTCCACCGTGCGCAGCAACAGCAGCCGGTGGATGTGGAGATCATGCCCGGCGTGCGGTGCGTGCAGCGCAGCGTGCCGGTGCAGCGCGTGGGGCTCTACATTCCGGGCGGCAGCGCGCCGCTCTTCTCGACGGCGCTGATGCTGGCCATTCCGGCGCGGGTGGCCGGTTGCCCGCAGATTGCGATATGCACGCCGCCGGACAGGGAGGGACGGGCGGCGGCGGAGATTGTCTGCGCGGCGGCGATGTGCGGCGTGGAGGAGATCTATAAGGTCGGCGGGGCGCAGGCCGTGGCGGCGATGGCTTACGGCACGCGGTCGATACGCGCTGTGGATAAGATATTTGGCCCCGGCAACCGCTATGTCACGCGGGCCAAGCAGCTGGTGAGCGACCACGTGGCGATAGACATGCCTGCCGGGCCGTCGGAGGTGATGATACTCGCCGACGAGACGGCCGAGGCGCGTTTCGTGGCTGCCGACATGCTCTCGCAGGCCGAACACGGGGCTGACAGCCAGGCTATTGCCGTCGTCTCGTCGCGGGCCCTGGCCGACAGGATCGAGCGCGAGGTTTCGGCGCAGCTTGGCAGCCTTTCGCGCCGCGCCGTGGCGGTCAGGGCGCTGGATAACAGCCGTATAGTAGTGATGGATTCTGCCGACGACATGATACGCTTTGCCAACGGATACGCCGCCGAACACCTGATAATCTCGATGCGCGATCCGTGGGCTGCCGCAGGGCGTATCACCGCCGCAGGCAGCATATTCACAGGCAATTACTCGCCAGAAAGCGCAGGCGATTACGCATCGGGCACCAACCACACGCTGCCGACATGCGGCTGGGCGCGCTCGATGAGCGGGGTCAACCTCGACAGCTTTGTGCGACGCATTACATGTCAGGAGCTTACGCGCGAGGGGTTGCAGCGGCTCGGCCCGACCATCGTAACGATGGCCCTGGCCGAGGGGCTGGACGCCCACGCCAACGCAGTAAAAGTCAGACTGTCATGAAAACAGAGCCTACGGCGGGCCTTGTCCCCGCAACAGGACGGCTGGTGAGCGAGCTGGTGCGGGAGAATATCCGCGCCCTGTCGCCATATTCCACCGCCCGCGACGAGTACGTGGGCGAACTGGGCGTCTTCCTCGACGCCAACGAGAACCCTTACGACAACGGCCTAAACCGCTATCCCGACCCCTATCAGCGACAGCTCAAACGGCGGCTGGCGGAAATCAGGGGCGCGGCGGTGGAGAATATCTTTGTCGGCAACGGCAGCGACGAAGTCATAGACCTCGCATTCAGGGTGTTCTGCACTCCGGGCGTGGACTGCGCCCTCTCTGTCGCCCCGACTTACGGCATGTATCGCGTGGCGGCGGCGACCAACGACGTGCGGATGGTCGAGGTGCAGCTCGGCGAGAATTTCGAACTCGACACCGACAGGTTGCTGGCCGCCGCGCCGGAGGCTAAACTGCTGTTTATCTGCTCGCCCAACAATCCGAGCGGCAACAGCTTTCCGCACGAACAGCTCCGCCGCCTGCTGAGTTCGTTCGGGGGTATGGTAGTCCTCGACGAGGCCTACATCGACTTTTCGTCCCGCGCGAGCTTTCTGGCCGAGCTCGACCGCTGGCCCAACCTCGTTATCCTGCAAACCCTCTCCAAAGCGTGGGGAATGGCGGGGCTGCGGCTGGGGCTGGCATTCGCAAGCAGCTACGTAACAGGACTTTTCACTCGGGTGAAATACCCGTATAACATAAACGCGCTCGCGCAGCGGACGGCCCTCGAACGGCTCGCGACGGACGTTGCGCCGCAGGTGCGCGAGATAGTCTCCGAGCGGCGGAGGCTCGCCGAAGCGTTGGCGCAACTGCCTGTCGTGAAGCATGTTTACCCATCGGACGCCAATTTTCTGCTGGTGCGCTTCGACGATCCGCGCGAGATATACCGGCGGCTGATCGGCGCAGGGCTTATAGTGCGCGACCGCTCGTCGATACCGGGCTGCGAAGGGTGTCTGCGCATCACGGTCGGCACGCCGGAAGAGAACGGAAAACTTTTGGAAGAGTTATGAAGAAAGCATTGTTCTTAGACCGTGACGGGACGCTGATCGTCGAGCCTGCCATTGATTTTCAGGTGGATTCGCTGGAAAAGCTGGAATTTCTGCCCGGGGCGATCTCGGCCATGCGCGCCATCGCGGGGCTCGGGTTCGAGTTGGTGCTGGCCACCAACCAGGACGGCCTGGGGACGGAGAGTTTCCCTGAGGATACCTTCTGGCCGGCGCAGGACAGGATGCTTAAAACGCTTGAAAACGAGGGCGTCCGCTTCGACGACATACTGATCGACCGCACGTTCGAGGCCGACGGCGCCCCCACCCGCAAGCCGGGTACCGCCATGTTCGGCAAATATCTCACGGGGGAATACGACCTGGTGAACAGCTTTGTGATAGGCGATCGGATAACCGACGTGCAGCTTGCCCGGAACCTCGGCGCGAAGGCCATTCTCATCCGGCACGTCGACGTGCCGAACGGGCCCGTCGACGAGGCGGGATTGCGCGAGACGACGGCCCTGGAAAGCGGCGACTGGGGCGAGATTGCCGAATTTCTGCGTCTCGGCCAACGGACGGCCAGCGTCGAACGCCGCACGCGCGAGACCGCCATCAGCCTCGAACTCGACCTCGACGGGCGCGGCAAATCGCACATACACACCGGCTTGGGCTTTTTCGACCACATGCTTCAGCAGATAGTCTGCCACGGCGGGGTGAGCCTGCATCTCAACGTCGAGGGCGACCTGCATGTTGACGAGCATCACACCGTCGAGGATGTGGCCATCGTCCTCGGCGAGGCTTTCGACCGCGCGCTGGGCAGCAAGCTGGGGATCGAACGTTACGGCTTCGCGCTGCCGATGGACGACTGCGCCGCCGCGGTTTTGATAGATTTCGGCGGGCGGGTCGACTGCCGCTGGCGTGTAAGGTTACGTCGCGAGAGGATCGGCGACATGCCCGCCGAAATGTTCGAACACTTCTTCCGCAGTTTCGCACAGGGGGCGCGTTGCAACCTGCATATCAGGGCCAAAGGCTCCAACGAGCATCACAAGGCAGAGGCGATCTTCAAGGCCTTCGCGCGGGCGGTACGCATGGCTGTCCGTCGCGACCCCGCGGGGCGTAACCTACCGAGTAGCAAGGGATTATTATGATAGCGATAGTCGATTACGATACGGGCAACCTGCGTTCGGTGCAGAATGCCCTCGCCAGGCTGGGGGCGGAGTATGCGCTCACCTGCGACCCGGCGGCCATCCGCGCGGCGGACAGGGTGATAATTCCCGGCGTCGGCGAGGCCTCGATCACCATGCGCAAACTCCGCGAGCGGAGGTTGGAGGGCGTGATCAAGTCGCTGACGCAGCCGGTTTTAGGGATATGCGTAGGGTTGCAGCTGATGTGCCGCCACAGCGAGGAGGGCGATGTGGAGTGCATGGGCATTTTCGACGTGCAGGTGAAAAAGCTCGACGCTTCGGGGCTCAAGATCCCCCACATGGGGTGGAACACCGTCGAGGGGCTCTCCACGCCGCTGTTTGAGGGGATTGACGAGGGCGGTTATTTCTATTATGTCCACTCCTACGCCCCCGAAATATGTTCCCGGACCATTGCTACGACCCTTTACGGCTCGCCATTCAGCGGCGCCCTGGCGCGCGACAACTTCTTCGGAACGCAGTTCCATCCCGAAAAGAGCGGGGCGCTGGGAGAAAGGCTGTTAAGGAATTTTTTGAGATGATGATTTTCGGCTCAAGATTGGCTGTCAAGCTGTCATGCTATCCGGAGGTGTGTCATTTTTTAACCGTCGGAAAAGAGATATGGAACCGGTTATAACTTCAATGATTTATGTAACTTAAGCTTTGGAAGTTAAGAACTATCGTTTGCAATATATGCATGTCCGCATGTATGCTTGAAAAGTATAATAATGCCCTCAAAATCACTTTGTTCGCACAAAGCATGGCCAAGCCTGCTAACAGGCCAAACGTCAAAACTTTGCAATCGCTTTTAGGTGTACATATTATTCGCGCAAAACACGAACAAGACAATAAATAAACTGAATATAAGGACTTTATAATTGTTTTTAGGTGCACATACGGACATTCAATGTTGTGCTGCTAACAAGAGTGTTGATCTGTATTTCTCTGGCTCTGCAAGTTGTATCTTTTGCTCTCCGCAAACTATATTTTTCGGCTTTGCAGAGGACGGAGGCCTGCCAGCACACTCTGTGCTCCTTATGTGCAGACCATGTATTGCCTTTACGCCCTACGCCTGAGGTTTCGGGGCAAGGTTCGACAATGTGTCCCTATGCCGACGGCGAGACACAAAATGCTATTTCTGTTAAATGACATTTAACCCGTTGTACATTTAGGGTGATGAGGCAAAAAAGCTGTTCATGTCGAATTTTGTTCATGTATTTATCTGATAACTAATCAAATATGTATGACCAAGTACTGATTACGGATAAGATCCAAGAAGCGTTGCGGCTTATGTGGCATAAATGCGATTTTTTTGATTCAACTCCGTTGTTCTCGGCTGAACAATCCGGAGTTCGTCGCCCGGAGCCGAGCAAGCCGGAGCTTGTCGCCATGCTGCTCGCGGCGGAGTATATGAACGCAGAGTGCGAGTTGTTTCGGCGGCTGTCGCACGGTTGGAATTTCCTCGGCAACGCTGTCACCACCCACAACGTCATCTCGCACAAGGGCGACCGCGAACGTTTTCGGCTGAAAGATAACAGACAAATATAGTGGCCGAGACGCTGTCAGATGCCTGATGAATATCAGCAAGTTGCTTGAATGGAGACGACAAGCCCCTTCCCTGCCGCACTATCTGTTGCGATGTGCGGGGGCGGTTATCATCGCTGCCCGAACATTACTGCCGGCATTTTTTCTGTTATGCAGTTCCGCCGTTACCGTTCGACGATTTTGGTGAATCGGGGGGTAACGTAGTTAGAGTCGGATACAAAATCATTATTACATTCATCCTCATACAAACTAAATCCCTCCGGGTTCGCCGGATAGCAAAGCGTTCGACGCTGCCACACCTGCTCGCCACCAAGCCAGACGCGCTGAATGGTAATGGTATAATTAATCGCCGTCCAATATTTCTCCCATGCTTCCTC
>JAIRQC010000125.1 GCA_031256675.1 Rikenellaceae bacterium | reverse complement strand
TCAGCCATTAATTGCCCTGCGAGGTTTTTGTCAGGACAGCTCCCCTGCGTCCTGTCCACGCCGACACGTTTGGCATACTCCTCATTGTGCTCCGCAAACCCGCGTACCAGCTAACGAGCGTCTGCTGTTTCGACGCTATTCCCTGAAAGACGTTAACCTCGCGGGCGGTGACGGCAGTCTGCCCCTGTCTGTTCGAAAGTTCGACGTACCGGACATGGACCAGCGTGTTGACGTCGCTCAATTTTCCGTTAGTCCGCAATGCCTAATTACTCTTGCCTGCGACGCGGCCCGACTTTGCATCCCATTTCAGGAGATCGACATGCGGTTTCATGCGGAACTGAACCGTCCGGCCAATCGGCCCTCCAACCGTAACTCGTTCCAATATCGGACAGCTCCGGTCATACCTGACCTCCGTCCGTTTCATATGAAACAGAACTCTTACTCCGTTTTTCATAGCACTTTTAGTATTGGTCGCCTGTTTTTCAGGCTCCCTGCCATACGGCAAAATTGCCTCAAAAAGAATTGTTTAACAAATGCAAAACGGTCTGTCTGTGGGAAATAGCGTCCGAAAAAGCGGATTTGCAGCCCGTCATTCGTAAATATCCCCCGAAAAGCCTATATTTGCAGTCGAGCAGAACGATTTGCATGGCAGGCAGGCGGCATTTAGATCGGAATGTCATGTTGCAATTTCCGACGACACAGTATGTTACGATCCCGTCAACTGTTACCAATTCAAACATGACAATTCCGCCATAAACCACAAAAGCAAAACACAGAGCATCACCGCAAACATCACTGCACCCCAACAACTTATCTTTTTACCCCCCCCAATACTATAAACTCTCAATATTTTTATTACTTTTGCACCGCCAAAAGGCAAAAATTTTGCACCGCCGAAGGGCAAAAAACATCTAAATCACGAAATATGAGTAACTCGGCCCTGTTTCTCACAGTCCTGCTCACGGCCATGTTCCTGGTCGTTGCGGGATTGCTGGTAGCCCGACTGCTCGCCCCGCGCTCGTGGAACGGCCTCAAAGGTCAGCCATATGAGTGCGGCATCCCGACCAGAGGCTCGTCGTGGATGCAGTTCAGGGCGGGATATTATCTGTTCGCCATCCTCTATCTGGTGTTCGACGTGGAGACGGTGCTCCTGTTCCCGTGGGCCACCACCATGAAGGACCTCGGCGGCAGCGGGCTTGTTCTTGTCGGATTCTTCCTTGTCGTGCTGGCCCTCGGACTGGCCTACGCATGGAAAAAAGGGGCGCTGAAATGGAAGTAAAGAACATACGCATCAAGAACATACCCCACGAGGAGTTCAAGGACAACGAGTATCTTGAAAAATACGTCGCACAGTTGCGCGAGGGTGGGGTGAACGTTGTGGTCGGCGCGCTGAGCGACCTGATCAACTGGGGCCGGTCGAATTCCGTATGGCCCCTTACTTTTGCCACGAGCTGCTGCGGCATCGAATTCATGTGCGTCGGGGCCGCCCGCGCCGACTTCGCCCGCTTCGGATGGGAGGTAACGCGCAACTCGCCCCGCCAGGCCGACGTGCTGATGGTCTTCGGGACGATAGTCCACAAGATGGCCCCCGTCCTTAAACGGCTCTACGAACAGATGGCCGAACCGAAATATGTGATGGCCGTCGGCAGTTGCGCTATCGGCGGCGGGCCGTTCAAGAGCTCTTACCATGTGGTTAAGGGGGTCGAGGAGATCATCCCCGTGGACGTCTATGTGCCGGGCTGCCCGCCGCGTCCGGACGCCATTCTCTACGGCATGCTGCAGCTCGAACGCAAGATCAAGGTGCAGAACTTTTTCCGCTTGCCGGCAGGGCCGCACCCCGACGAATCTTCAAAAACAGAGGGCGATGGAGACAACGAGTAGCAGGATAGCCGCGGCGCTGGATTACGCTGCCGTCGCCGTCGAGGGCAACACGACGACGGTCGCGGTACCCTGGGAGCGGGCGCACGAAGCGGGAGAGGCGCTGAGGCGCGAAGGATATGACTATCTGATAGATATGGTCGGCGTGGACGGAGGGGATACGCTCGGGGTAACGTGCTACCTCTCGCAGTCGGAGAACCCTGCCCACGTGCTGAAACTCAAATACTCCACCACGGAGCGCGAACGGCCACGGCTGACGTCGCTGCACGACCTGTGGGGGACGGCAAACGTCTATGAGCGCGAGATATACGACTTTTTCGGCATAGTGTTCATCGGCCATCCCGACATGCGACGCATATTCCTGCGCAACGACTGGAAAGGCTATCCGCTACGCAAGGATTACGTCGAGAGGAATGACGTGCCGCTGGACAACGAGCGTATCGACGACATGGAGCGGGTGTGCACCGTGACCCTCGAAATGGGGCAGGAGCGCGAGGCGGTGAGCAAGCTCTTCGGCGAAGAGGAGTATGTTGTCAACTTCGGCCCGCAGCACCCCGCCATGCACGGCGTGCTTCACCTGCGGGCGTCGCTTGACGGCGAGCAGATCCGCAGCATCGACCCTGTGTTCGGCTACATCCACCGCGGCATGGAGAAGATGTGCGAGAGCTACACCTATCCCCAGATACTCCACCTTGCCGACCGGCTCGACTACCTCTCCGGCACGATGAACCGCCACGCCGTCTGCCTGCTGGCCGAAAAGGCGCTGGGACTGGAGGCGCCCGAAAAGGCCCATTACGTCCGCACGATACTCGACGAGTTGACCCGTATCGCCTCCCACCTGCTGGGTTGGGGCTGCATGGCGATGGACATGGGGGCCATAACGGCCTTCGTCTACGGGATGCGCGACCGCGAGAAGGTGATGGACATCTTCGAGGAGACCGCTGGAGGTCGCCTGATGGCCGGTTATGGGGTTATAGGCGGTCTGGCGCAGGATATTCACCCGAATTTCCAGAAGCGGGTAAGCGAGTTCATCCCCTACATGCGCAAGATGCTGCGCGAGCACCATCTGCTGTTCACCGGCAACCCCATAGCCCGAGGGCGCATGGAGGGGGTCGGGCGGCTGACCCTGCAACAGGCCGTATCTCTCGGGGTTACAGGCCCATCGGGACGCGCTTCGGGGTGGCACAACGACATGCGCAAGATAGAACCCTACGCCGCCTACGGCAAGGTCGATTTCGAGGAGGTGATGCGTTCGGACGGGCTGACGTTCGACCGTTACGTGATTCGTCTCGACGAGATCGAGCAGTCGCTGCGCATCATCGAGCAGCTGGTCGACAACATCCCCTCCGGAGCGTGGGCGGTGAAGACCAAGCCTGTTGTGAAGCTGCCCGAAGGGGAGTTTTTCCAGCGGGTGGAGAATGCCCGCGGGCAGTTCTGCGTCCATGTGGAGAGCCGCGGCGACAAGTCGCCATACCGCGTCAAGTTCCGTTCGCCGTCGCTCACGCTGGTCGGCGGACTGAAAGCCATAGCCCCCGGAACAAAGGTCGCCGACCTGATAATGCTCGGCGCATCGCTGGACTATGTGATACCGTGTATAGACAGGTAGGAAGAGATAAAATAACTTCTTAAATCATAACTATAATGATGACGGAAGATTTTAGAGAAAAATTTATAAACAGGATTATTTGTGGCGACAGTTTGACAGTGATGAGGCAAATGCCTGATAACTGCCTTGATCTGGTTGTTACCTCGCCGCCATATAATCTAAAAAACTCAACGGGTAATGGAATGAAAGATGGTCGAGGCGGCAAGTGGGCAAATGCAGCGTTAGTCAATGGGTATAGCCATTATAATGACAATATGCCGCACGACGAATATGCTCAATGGCAGCATGAGTGTCTCAAAGAGATGTGGCGATTGCTAAAAGCCGATGGTGCAATCTTCTATAACCATAAATGGCGTGTACAGAACGGCCTTATACAAGACAGAAGTGATATTATTCGTGATATGCCTGTCAGGCAAATTATTATATGGCATCGTAAAGGGGGGATAAATTTCAATCCCGCATATTTTTTGCCAACGTATGAGGTGATATATTTAATTGCCAAACCTGATTTTAGACTTACACCCAAAGCCAATGCTTATGGTGATGTATGGGAGTTTACGCAAGAGATGAAAAATGCGCATCCGGCGCCGTTTCCTGTTGCCTTGATCGACAGAATTATCAAATCTACAAATGCGCAGATCATTTTAGATCCATTCATGGGAAGCGGAACAACTGCCATTGTTGCTATGGGTCTTGACAGAAATTATATAGGCATAGAATTGTCGCCTGATTACTGTGAAATGGCCAATCGCAGAATAGAAAGGAACAAGCATGAAAGCGAATTGATGAAATTCAGGACGCCCTCACTTTTTTCTCAAAGTATATGAAAGAATATACAAAAATAAGTCTTATCGAAGAATTTCGAAAGATTGCAGGCAGAGGCTGGATTGAGAATGCCCGTAATGGGAATGCAGGGGGCGTAGGCAATACACTTGAAGATTTGTTGGGAATAGAGGAAAACAATCTGCCTATCCCGAATGCAGCCGAATGGGAACTGAAAACACAACGAACAGGCAGTCAGTCGCTGGTAACGTTGTTTCACATCGAGCCATCTCCGAGAGCAATGAGACTTGTTCCGCAAGTTTTGCTCCAATGCTATGGATGGCCGCATCAGGACGCGGGTAAAAAATACCCTATAGATGAAATGAGTTTTCGCCAGACGATTCACGGCAGTGCTCCGAGCGATAGAGGTTTTATGGTTAAGATAGATCGAAATCAACGAAAAGTATTGATTTCTTTTGATAGCGACAAAGTGTCTGACAGGCATGAAAAATGGCTGAGAGAGGTCGAGCGACGGAAAGGGTTGAGCGAGTTGAACCCACAGCCGTATTGGGGATTCGACGATTTGGCAAATAAGGCGGGGACAAAGTTGTTGAACTGCTTTTTCGTTCGGGCCGAGGTGAAAAGAGAAAATGGCGTTGAATTTTATAAATACAGTTATGTGATGATGTTGCAGAAATTCAGTTTCGACTCTTTTCTGCGTGAAATCGAGAATGGAAATATTTTTGTAGACTTCGATGCGCGCTCTGGACACAATCATGGAACAAAATTCAGATTGCGTCAAAACTATTTTCCATGCCTGTATGAAAATGCGGAACAAATAGAGCTGTTTTAATTTTGGATTTTTGACCGAATAGTTTATGTGGAATTTTTCTGTTGTAACGGGCTGGATCGACGCGCTGCTTCATCGGTGGATGGGCGCGACGTGGGCGCTCGTGGCGGAGTTCGTCATCGTCGGGCTGGCGCTGCTGGCGGTCTACGCCGTGCTGGCGCTGGCGCTGATATATATCGAGCGTAAGGTCTGCGCCTTCTTTCAGTGCCGCATCGGCCCCAACAGGGTGGGCAAGTGGGGCGTGCTGCAATCGGTGGCCGACATGATCAAGATCCTGCTCAAAGAGCTGATCCGCATCGACCGGTCGGACAGGTTCCTCTTCCGGCTGGCCTCGTTCATGGTCATCGTCGGGTCGATATGCACCTTCGCTGCGCTGCCGTTCGACAAGGCGTTGCACGCCATCGACTTCAATATCGGCATTTTCTATATTCTGGCGGTCTCGTCGCTGGGGGTGGTCGGTATCCTGATGGCCGGATGGGCAAGCAACAGCAAATACACCATGATCGGGGCGATGCGAAGCGGGGCGCAGCTGATCAGCTATGAGATCTCCGCCGGACTGTCGCTGCTGGTGATAGTCATCCTCTCGGGGACGATGCAGCTCTCCGAGATCGTCGAACAGCAGGCCGACATGTGGTTTATTTTCAAGGGCAACATTCCGGCTATCATAGCATTTTTCACCTATATCATTGCCGGCCACGCCGAGACCAACCGCGGCCCGTTCGACCTGCCCGAAGCGGAGTCGGAGCTTACGGCGGGCTACCACACGGAATATTCGGGCATTCAGTTCGGCTTCTTCTACCTGGCCGAATACATGAACATGTTCATCATTGCGGCCGTTGCGGCGGTGATGTTCCTCGGCGGGTGGACGCCGCTGCATATACCGGGCTGGGAGGGCTTTAACCACGCGATGGACTGGATTCCGGGCATTGTGTGGTTCTTCGGCAAAACGTTTGCATGTGTCTTTATCGCCCTGTGGGTGCGCTGGTCGTTCCCGCGGCTGCGCATCGACCAGTTGCTGGGGCTGGAATGGAAGATACTGATGCCGATCTGCCTGGTCAACGTGGTACTGACCTCGATACTTGCCATACTGATATGAAAAAGTATATAACCGATATTGCGCTGGGGCTGTGGCGTCTCTTTCAGGGGATGTATATCACGATGCTCAACTTCGTCCGCCCCAAGTTCACGGAACAGTATCCGGAGAACCGCGGCGAGAAGGAGTATTTCGACCGCTTCCGCGCCCTGCTCGTCATGCCGCACGACGAACGCAACCATCACAAATGCACCGCCTGCGGCATCTGCCAGACCAACTGCCCCAACGGCACGATCGAGGTTGTTTCGCGCATGGAGGCCGACGAGGCTACCGGCCGCGACAAAAAGACGCTCGACCGCTACATGTACGACCTGGGCAGCTGCACGTTCTGCGGCCTGTGCACACACTCGTGCCCGTTCGGCGCAATAAGGTGGTCGAACGAATTTGAACACTCGCTTTTCACCCGCAGCAAACTCCACATGCAGCTCAACCGCCCCGGATCGTCGCTCGCGCCGAAACCGGCCCCCGCACCTGTGCCTGCCGCTCCTGCTGCCGAACCTGCTAAAAAGGAATAATTTATGGGAACTTCTGCCAACCTTATACTGTTCTGGACGCTGGCGGCGGTGATCGTCGGCTCGTCCGTGCTGGCCGTGACGGCACGGCGGATGATGCGCGCCGCCACGTGGCTGCTTTTCGTGCTGATCGGCACGGCGGGGCTCTATCTGCTTCTGAACTATCACTTTCTGGCTGCGGTGCAGCTTTCGGTCTATGCCGGTGGCGTGCTGGTGCTGTTCATCTTCGCCATCATGCTCACGAGCGCAAACGGCGACAGGACCGAGCCGCAGGACAAACGTCGCATTGCCCCCGCGTTGCTGACCTCCCTGGCAGGGGCGGGCGTGGCGGTGGTCGCGGTGATGAAACAGCGGTTTTTGTATGGCGCGCCGGTCGAGGGCGATACGGAGATCAACATGAAGGCGATAGGCACGGCCCTTATGGGCAGCGGCAAGTATCAATACCTGCTGCCGTTCGAGGCGTTGGGCATCCTGTTGCTGATCTGCGCAGTGGCGGCGATACTTATAGCGCGTAAAAAATAAATGTCGACTTCGTCGTTGCGAGGGCCCCGACCCGAAGCGACCAATGAATGAAACGGCCTTTGGATTGCTCCACCCATGCGGGGTTGGCAATGACAATAAAACTTAATTCGCAACTGGTATGATACCGATGCACTATTACCTGATACTGAGCGCAGCGCTCTTCTTCGTGGGGGTCTACGGCTTCATCGCGCGCAAGAACCTGCTGGCGGTGTTGATCTCCGTCGAGCTGGTGTTGAACGCCGTGGAGATCAACTTCTGCGTCTTCAACCGCTACCTCTACCCGCAGCAGATGGAGGGAATGTTTTTCAGCCTGTTCGGCATAGCGATCGCCGCCGCCGAGACCGCCGTGGCCATCGCCATAATAATGAACATCTATCGCAACCTGCAAAACATAGACGTTCGTCATATAGACAGCTTAAAGCACTAAACAAATGGAATTTACGCTACTTATACCCGCGCTTCCGCTGCTGTGCTTCCTCTTTCTGGGACTGGCGGGACACAAACTGTGCCCGCGTGCGGCGGGGCTGGTCGGGACGCTCTCGATGGCCCTCTCCACCGCGCTGGCCTGGGCGACGGCCTGCATCTATTTCTTCGCAACGCCTCACGCGGGGGGCTATGAACAGATTGTGCCGATGGCGACGGACTGGCTGTGCTTCTCGCAGCGACTGGTCATCAGCGTCGGGGTGCTGCTCGACCCGATCTCGGTGATGATGCTCGTGGTCATAACCACCGTCTCGCTGATGGTGCACATTTACAGCCTCGGTTATATGGAGGGCGAGCGCGGTTTCCAGCGTTACTATGCTTTCCTGTCGCTGTTCAGCTTCTCGATGCTGGGGCTGGTCGTCGCGCCGAACATATTCCAGATGTACATCTTCTGGGAGCTGGTCGGAGTGTCGTCCTACCTGCTCATAGGCTTCTACTATACGAAGCCCTCGGCGGTGGCCGCCTCGAAGAAGGCCTTCATAGTGACGCGGTTCGCCGACCTGGGCTTCCTTGTCGGGATACTCGTGCTGTCGTACTATACCGGCACGTTCGACCTGGGCGCGCTGACGGCCGACAAGGGCTCGCTGGTGATTGCTTCGACCGCCGGTGCATCGTTTATGGGGCTGTCGGTGGCCTCGTGGGCCATGGCGTTGATATTCATGGGCGGCGCGGGCAAGTCGGCGATGTTCCCGCTGCATATCTGGCTGCCGGACGCGATGGAGGGTCCGACGCCGGTTTCGGCCCTGATCCACGCCGCAACGATGGTCGTGGCGGGGGTCTACCTCGTGGCGAGGCTCTTTCCGGTCTATGTTTTCGCCGCGCCCGACGTGCTGCAAATGATAGGCTACATCGGGGCGTTCACGGCGCTGTTCGCGGCGGTTATCGCCGTCACCCAGACCGATATAAAACGGGTGCTGGCCTTCTCGACCATCTCGCAGATTGCATATATGATGACAGCCCTCGGCGTGTCGGGTTACGGGGCGCAAGAGGGTCCGGGCTATATGGCCTCAATGTTCCACCTCTTTACCCACGCATTTTTCAAGGCGTTGCTCTTCCTCGGCGCGGGGGCGGTTATCCACGCCGTCCACAGCAACGAGATGGCCGAAATGGGCTCCCTGCGCAAGTATATGCCCGTGACCAACATCGTGTTCCTGATAGCCTGCCTCGCCATAGCGGGCATACCGCCATTCTCGGGCTTTTTCAGCAAGGACGAGATACTTGCGGCGGCTTTCGAGCACGACAAACTTCTATTCGGCGTGCTGTGGGTTGTCGCCGGGCTCACCGCGTTCTACATGTTCCGCCTCTACTACAATATTTTCTGGGGCAGGGAGCGCCAGTATCACCACAAACCGCACGAAGCGTCGTGGATGATGCTCGCCCCGCTGGTCGTGCTGGCCGTGTTGACCTGTGTTACGGGGTTCATACCCTTTGCCGACTTTGTTTCGAGCGACGGCGCGCCGCTCCACACCCATATCGAGTGGCCGATAGCCCTGTCGGGGATTGCGGTGGCGCTGGTCGGCATTTTCGCCGCCACGCTGCTCTACCGCCGCGGCGGCGACCTGCCCGACCGCATCGCCGCGCGTCTGGGAGGGTTCTACCGCGCCACGTCACGCAAGTTCTACATGGACGAGTTGTGGATGTTCGTCACGAAGAAGATAATTTTCCGCCTCATCTCGACCCCCATAGCGTGGTTCGACAAACATGTGATCGACGGCACGATGGACGCAATCGGCCTGTCGGCACACCGCTCGTCGTCGGCCATAAAGGGGCTGCAATCGGGCAAGGTGCAGTTCTACGCATGGATATTCGTGGTCGGCGCGCTGGTCATCGCCATCTGGCAACTGTTCTTTTAGAGTGTTGGGCTTATGAATGCGGGCGCGGTAGATATTCTCGTAATAATAAGCCTGATAATCTTTTATGGGCTTCTTGCCGGCAGATCGCTTCTGTTGAGCGGCAAAGGGATTAAAGTGTGGGTGATCGGAAAGAGTACAAAAAGTTTTTTTGAAACCGTTCTTGAAAATATTCTGTTTCCGGCATTGGCCTTGTGGAGCGTTTTTGTAATTCTTGTCGCGTTGCACATAAGCATGCCCGCGGCAATATCGAATTGCGCCGTGAGCCCCGACCGGTTGAGATATGCAGGAGTAACGCTGGCTTATATCGGACTGGCAATATTCGTATCGGCATTAATATCGTTCGGGAAATCGTGGCGGATCGGCATAGATGAAGACAACTCGAACGAACTGGTAACGACGGGGATGTTCAGATTTTCCAGAAATCCGGTATTTTTGTTTATGGATTTGTATTTTATCGGAATTGCCTTGATCTATCCGAATATTGTGCTCGCGCTCTTTGCCGTTTGCGCCGGTATCGGAATACATTTGCAGATAGTGAGGGAAGAAAAGTTCCTGTTGAACAAGTTCGGAGAGAAATACGCCGAATATAAAAAACAGACAAGAAGGTATATCTAACCATTAAACAACAAGTCGTCAAATGAATATATTATCCGTTTTTGTGGCCCTGCCGCTGGCAATGCTCCTCGTGCTGTTCCTCTGCCGCACGACGGTGCAGATACGCACGGTGATGGTCGCGGGCGCGTCGCTGCTGCTGCTGGCCGCCGCCGCGCTGGTTGTTGTGTTCGTCGGCGAACGGGCTGCGTCGGACGCTGAGATGCTACTGGTGGCCGACACGGTGTGGTATGCCCCGCTCAATATCCACTATGCGGTGGGGGTCGACGGCATTTCGGTGCTGATGATCGTCCTCTCGGCGGTGATCGTCTTCACGGGGGTTTTCTCGTCGTGGAACATGAACAGGGAGTTCTTCCTGTGGTATTGCCTGCTGTCGATCGGGGTTTTCGGCTTTTTCATCTCGCTCGACCTGTTCACGATGTTCCTCTTCTACGAGGTGGCGCTCATACCGATGTACCTGCTTATAGGGGTCTGGGGCACAGGGCGCAAGGAGTATTCGGCCATGAAGCTCACGCTGATGCTGATGGCCGGCTCGGCATTCCTGCTGACGGGTATTCTGGGGATATATTTCACATCTGGAGGCCAGACGATGAACCTTGTGGAGCTGGCCGGCAGGCATATCCCGATGATGCACCAGTACTGGATATTTCCCGTGACCTTCCTCGGCTTCGGAGTGCTCGGGGC
This sequence comes from Rikenellaceae bacterium, assembly GCA_031256675.1. Taxonomy (GTDB): domain Bacteria; phylum Bacteroidota; class Bacteroidia; order Bacteroidales; family Rikenellaceae; genus JAIRQC01. The sequence goes on along the minus strand of JAIRQC010000125.1, from coordinate 3,568 downwards.
GCTCTTTCCGTTCCATACCTGGTCGCCCGACGGCCACGCCTCGGCCCCGACGTCGGTGTCGATGCTGCACGCCGGGGTGCTGATGAAGCTGGGGGGTTACGGCTGCTTCCGCGTGGCTATCTACCTGATGCCCGAAGCGGCGCATGAACTGTCATGGATATTCCTGATACTGACCGGCATAAGCGTCGTATACGGGGCTTTCAGCGCCGTGGTGCAGACCGACCTCAAATATATCAACGCCTACTCGTCCGTCAGCCATTGCGGGTTGGTGCTCTTTGCCATACTGATGCTCAACCAGACCGCCATGACCGGCGCGGTGCTCCAAATGCTGTCGCACGGCCTGATGACGGCCCTGTTCTTCGCCCTGATCGGGCTTATCTACGGCCGCACCCACACGCGCGACATTCGCGAGATGGGAGGGCTGATGAAGATAATGCCCTTTGCCTCTGTCTGTTATGTGATCGCCGGTCTCGCCTCGCTGGGGCTGCCTGGATTGAGCGGCTTTGTGGCGGAGATGATGGTCTTTGTCGGGGCTTTCGCCGAGCACGACCTGTTCCATAGGGTGTTGACCATTGTGGCCGCCTGCTCGATAGTCATCACGGCGGTATACATCCTCCGCACGGTGGGCAAGATCCTTTACGGCGAGGTTTTCGACAGGCATCACCTCGGACTGCCCGACGCCGCATGGTACGAAAAGGTATCGGCAGTGGGGCTTATAGTCTGCATCGCCGCGCTGGGTATATGGCCCTCGGCGGCGGCGAACATTATCACGGAGGGCGTCGCGCCTGTCGTGAAACACTTAACGATTTTGTAAAGCTATGGATTTCAGCGGTTTTTTGTTGATGCGGCAGGAGGTCGCCCTGACGGCGGCCATGCTCGCGCTGCTGCTTTACGATATTTTCGGCCCGGCGAGCTGGCGGCAACACCTGCGCCTCGTGGCGACGGTGGCCATGGCGGCGGTCGTGGCCGTCGGCTTCCTGCCAGCCACGACCGGCGAGGCTTTCGGAGGGTGCTACGTCGCCTCGGAGATGACGGCCCTGATGAAAAATATCCTGACGGTGGCCACGCTGTTCGTATTTTTGCAGATCGGCGGCTGGTTGCGGGCAGGGGAGCGCGCCCATCGCGAGGGGGAGTTCTACTACATCACGACGGCCACGCTGCTCGGCATGGAGCTGATGGTCTCGGCGGGCAACTTCATGATGCTATATGTGGGCGTGGAGCTGGCGTCGCTGCCGCTGGCCTGCCTGGCTGCGTATGACAAATACAGGAACAAGTCGGCAGAGGCGGGGGCGAAATACATATTGTTCTCGGCGTTGTCGTCAGGGGTGATGATGTTTGGCCTGTCGTACCTCTACGGCGCGGTAGGGACGCTCTATTTCAGCGATGTGAGCGCCGTGGTAAGCCCCACGCCGCTGGCGTTGCTGGGCTTTGTGTTCTTCTTTGCCGGACTGGCCTTCAAGATCTCGCTCGTGCCGTTCCACCTCTGGACGGCGGACGTTTACGAGGGCGCCCCGACGGGGGTGACGGCCTACCTGTCGGTGGCTTCGAAGGCGGCAGGGTGCTTTGTGCTGCTCTTTACGCTCTACTTCGTCTTCGGGCGGATAGAGGGGATCTGGTACGCCATGCTGTGGGCGCTGTCGGTGGCGACGATCGTCATCGGCAACCTCTTTGCCTTGAGACAGAAAGACATAAAACGGTTCTTCGCCTTTTCGTCCATCTCGCAGGCCGGTTACATCATGCTCGGCGTGATGGGCGGCACGGCGCAGGGGATGGCCTCGACGGTCTATTTCATTCTGGTCTACCTGTTCTCCAACATGGCCGCCTTCGGGGTTATCGCGGCGGTGGAGGGCTGTTCGGGGCGCACCGACATCGCCGCTTTCGACGGTCTGCGCAGGTCGAACCCGCGACTGGCATTCGTGATGATGCTTGCGCTGTTCTCGCTGGCAGGGATACCGCCTTTCGCCGGATTTTTCAGCAAATTCTTTATCTTCGCCGCAGCAGCAGCCCGAGGGGAGTATGTGCTGGTGTTCATCGCGCTGGTCAATACGGTCGTCTCGCTCTACTACTATCTGCTCATTGTCAAGGCGATGTTCATCAACGAGGCCGAGGGCGAAGGTTTGGGGCGCATCCGCACCGACAACTACAACCGCCTGAGCCTCGTGCTGTGCACGGCGGCCATCATCGGCGTGGGGATAGTCAGCGCAATATACGGTTACGTGGGGGATATGAGCGCGGGGGTCGCGCTGAAATAAAGAAAGAGGCTGCCTTCGGGGTAGCCTCTATTTTTTTAACCGCTACAGGCCTGTGTATTCACCCTTTCGGAAGCAGTAGACCTCCGACGAGGGGCGGTAGAAATGGGGCACGTAGCCGAAGAGCTGCACGACGACGATCGCGCCGCTCCGTGGTCGCCACACTTCGAGCATCACGGGCGACGTTTGCTGGCCGGAAAGCCCTTCGAGGGCTGCAAAATCGCCTTTGGCTATCGCCTTTGGCTATCGCCTCCATCACGCGAGCCTCGTGCTGCTGGTCGAACATCAGTTTGCTGCGGAGCAGCCTTTCGCCGGTCGGCCTGTAATAGGCTGACCCCTTGCCGACCATGAGCGCCGCTGCGCGCGCCAACCCGAAAACAGCCACAACGCCTCCCGCTACTACTATGCCGGAGTTGCCGTGGACGCTCTCAGTTATGTTGCCGACCACGACCGCAGCCACTCCGGCCAGCATGATCAGTATGGCGACGACGGGGTTCCGTTTGCGGGCGACAATGTCGTTGCCCGCGATGGTATATATTGCGTCGGATATTTTTTTTATCTCTTCCATAATCATAAATGTTGCGGGGATACGGATATGCCGCTCCCCTTTGGGTTAATTGTAAATGGTCGGGATGAAAACATGAAGTTTGTTCAGGCACGATAGTTCGTGTCTGAACAAACTTTCGCAACACCGCTAAATAAGAAGCCGCCGCAGGGCAATGATATAGCAGTCGACGCTGCGGCTGCGGGCGGAGATGGTACTGCCGACGATGAGGTTGTTGCACCGCCCCGGCGCAGCACGCTGCGCTGCCTCCGCGGTGAGCAGCCGATAGAGCTGTACGTTGCCGTGCGACGACGGGCCGGCTGCATGTACAGGGGCCACGACGACATTGCCGCCCTGCGGCTCGACGAAGAGTTCGCTCCGCAGATCGTGGGCGAAGTATCCCTGTCGCCGCTCCATGCAACTGTCGGCGATGCTGCCGGCGCATGAACTTGTTGCATAACTGACAGACAGCCATGCGAAACATGGCCGCCGCGAGAAACAGATATTTATGGACGGACTTCAAACTGCGCCTGAATTTACGGCAAAAGTACCGTTTTTTTCAATAAGTTTTTCGTTCACGGAGCTTTTTCCGTGAACGAAAAACTTCGGCTTCGGCGCAGCCGCCTGCGAGTTGCTCACATACGCACATGCAGCCGTAGCCGCCTGCGGGGCCGGTTACTGCACCCACGCAGCGCCCACAAGCGCTACTGCACCCATACAACGCGGAAACCCATATCATAGCTGCAGGTTTCGGGACTGTCGCGATTCCGCCATG
>JAIRQC010000063.1 GCA_031256675.1 Rikenellaceae bacterium | reverse complement strand
CCGCCGAGAATTTTGAGCGGTAAAACCCTGCCGGTCGAGTGATGTTTGAGCGGCAGTTTAATCATGTTCGAAAGTACAGGCAATGGTACTAACGGCTTCTTTTTGTGTGCCTGCCTGTTGCGACATTACGTGCTTCGTCTGTCAGGCTGACGATGTTTGTTTGGTTGCGCTGCCTGACGACGTGCTTTTTGCCCTTTTCGTATGGCGGATATGGCCGCTCGCGGCCACGGAAACGATGGCCTATTGACCTCGAATGCGTTCAGTTTGCCTCCCAAGCGTCGGACGGTGTTGTAGCGGTCCGTCAGGATCAGCTCCGGTGGATGGACAGCCGCTTTCCTGTAACCGTCATTCTCATATCAGGGAATTTTAGTCTGTTTTTGCTCCCGCTCCCGCCCCCTCCTCGCTACAGGAGACAGGCGCGGCCCGTACCGTTCGGAGTAACGATGTCCTGATGGAACCGTATCGTGCGCCAGTCACGAAAAAATGTCTCCACCATTTTGGCGAGGTTTTCCTCATGAAAAAAGTCGAGGGCGGAGCAGTTGTCCAGTCGGCGGTAAATTGTTTCTATACGCAGGATGTTACCCTCCGGAATTTTGTCCCTCAACTCGAAAACCTTGTCGTATGCCTTGAAAAACTTGCGTGTATGGGTGTGAAATACCGTCGTCTTTGCCCTTTCGTCATTGTAGCGGGGATTGACATACTGCGGCTTCTCCTTTCCCGCGCCGCCGATACTCTTCATTTTGTCGAGGAACGTCCGGCAATTTTTGGACAGGTTCAGGTTTATGCCTATCTCGTAGTTGTAGACCATCAGGTCGGCGGCGGGGATGGCTTTTTCTGCTATCAGGTGCTGAAATGCCCGCCGTGCGTCCCGCATAGAGAACAGGTTGTGATTGCTCCTGTCGCCTGCGTGCGTCTCGTTGAAATACTTGTGCAGGCTGCATTCAACCTTTAATTTCGAGTTCGTTTCTATCCTGATGAACACCCCCCTTTTGCTGGGCGAGGTTCTTGGTGTTCATGTTGTCGTAGAACACCTCCCCATTCTTCGAGTTTGTCTGCAACCCGTTCCACGACACGAGGGTGTCGATTTCCTCGCCGGACAGGCCCTGATTTATAAGCGTTATCAGGTCGATCATTACAGTTTGCCGCAACAAGTCGGATTTGAACAGGATCTTGGCAGCGGTGACGGAACTCATCAACATTAACGGCGGGAATATCATATACCTCGACCAGCATGCCAATCGCATCGAGAACATTTTATTCATGCACGTGAAGTGGGAATTGGACGGATTCGTTATCCCGCGCGAAAAGATCGGCGAGTATTTCGACACGTTGTTCGCAGCACGCTACGAGATGTTTCTTAGGATCTATTTTTCGGATTTCACGCTACGCATGGCTATCTTCGTCTCGCACATGTCGTACTGCCGTTGTAACATACTGCACGCTATACGGCTGGGAAGTGGCGCGTGGAGATACCGTCTACCGTCAGCAACCACCTCGACATGGGACAGAATCCTGCCGCTTCGACATACCCTATCATTACATCCCCATCACCCCCGAAACCCGCGATGAACAGGAAGAAGCAACGTTCAAAATATTGAAAGATAATAGAGTATACTTCATTGTGTTGGCGCAATACATACAAATTATCCCGACGCGGACGATCGCTCGCTGTCCCAACCGGATAATTAATATCCACCACTCGTTCCGCCGGCGTTTGTCGAGGCGAAGTCCTATCATGCTGCCTACGAGCGCGGGATGAAGCTCATTGGCACCACGAGCCACTATGTCACGGAGGAGTTCGACGACTGGTCGATTATCTGTCTGGACATCGCCCGTATCTCACACAAAGACAGCGTAGACAACATCGTGCGCAAGGGTCGCTACCTGGGAAAAATAGTCCTCTAACGCGCCGTCGGCAAGCATATCGACCGCAAAATCCTGACCTATAAGAACCGGACGGTGATTTTCAGTTGAAAATTTACTGTTTTAGCCTCGGTCGTCGGATGTATTTGCCGTTAATACATGACAGTTACGCACGGGGTTAAACACTTTTAGGATCTGCGTTTTTATGCATGTCGAAACTAAAAGATTGCTTAATTATTGTGTCCTTGCATCGCAGCCAATTTCAGACGAATCAGACACATAAATCTCTCTGAAAATTGCACCAAACAGGCAGACGTTTTTATTGTGTCTCTTCCTGCGGCGGTAAACAACCCGTGCGGTGCGAGTGCTGAGGGGCCTTATGCACTCGGGAAACATAAACTTCGTATCTTTGCGGCATGATAGACTATCTGTTGCGCAAAGCTCTCGCTCGCGAGTTTCTGACGGTTGGGGAGGCGCTGCGACTGTATTTGGAATGCCCGCTGCCGGAACTGGCCCTGGCGGCCGACATGCTGCGGCGCGAGGCGATGGACGACCCGACGACGGTGACGTGGCAAATCGACCGTAACGTCAACATCACCAACGTCTGCATCTCGGGCTGCAAGTTCTGCAACTTCCACCGCCGCCCCGCCGAACGCGACAAAGCGTTCGTCACCACCATCGACGAGTATTGCCGCAAGATCGACGAGACGCTCGCCCTCGGTGGCGACCAGTTGCTGTTGCAGGGCGGCCTGCACCCCTCGCTGGGCATAGAATTTTACGAAGATCTGTTCCGCGAACTCAAACGCCGCTACCCTGCCCTGCGGCTTCACGCCCTCGGCCCGCCGGAGGTGGCGCATATCGCCCGCATCTCCTCGCTTGACGTCGTCCAAACGCTCGAAAGGCTCGTCGCAGCGGGGCTCGACTCGCTGCCAGGCGCAGGGGCGGAGATACTTGTCGACGATGTTCGCCGTCGTATTTCGCCCGCCAAACCCTCTGTCGATCAGTGGTTCGAAGTGATGGCGGCGGCCCACGCCATGAACCTGCCCACCTCGGCCACGATGATGTACGGCCACATCGAGACCCCTGCCCAGCGGATCGAACATCTGATACGTCTGCGCGACCTTCACGCCCGCCGCCCCGACGGGACGTGGGGTTTCACGGCTTTCATTCCCTGGATTTACCACGGCGAGGGGACTGTATTGGAACGCGAGGGGGTTGTGGCGCATTTCTCACCCACTGAATATCTGCGACTTATCGCCATTTCGCGCATCGTGCTGGCAGGCGTTCGCAATATTCAGGCTTCGTGGCTCACCGTCGGCAGACAGACGGCCCAGCTGGCCCTGCACGGCGGGGCCAACGACATGGGGTCGATCATGATCGAGGAGAATGTAGTATCATCCGCAGGGGCCGCCAACAGTCTCGACGCCAATGGCATACAGTCCGCTATTCGCGAGGCAGGATTCACTCCTGCGCTGCGTGACCAGCTTTATCGGTTGCGACACTTATGACCGTCCGCACGGGCGACGCGCCAGCCGTGGCGAACGGCTTCGAACACAGTGCGCCGAAAGCGAGCGACATTCAAATGCCGCCCCCCTGACCAAACATGCCCGGTGTCACCATGAGCGAGGTCGAAGTTGTTACCTTAATTATTGCTGTTTCGCAAAAAAAGATCGGCGCAGGATGTCAGGGCCGCAGACGACAGGCTGCCACTCCTATACAGTTGTAGAGAACTGTGTTCGTCCTAGTTGGTGGGGAAAGACTGGTGCACGGCTGGGGAAAACAGGGGAGACAGGAGCGGGCTCAGGGCGGAGGAGAACACGGAGACTGGGGAGGACTGGTGGCTGCCGGGCAGGACTGGTACGGCAGGGCAGTAGTGGGCAGCGTTAAGAAGAACCGGAAGGCAGGGGTGGCCGTACTCTCGCCCACGGTGAGCCACGTGGCGCCGAGCGTTTCGGCCTTCCACACGACATTGGTGCGAAACTTGACCGTGGCCGTGTACTCGCGGCTCGAGGCGGAGACGGTGCTCATGCCGTTCATGTCGAGTTCGAGGT
>JAIRQC010000013.1 GCA_031256675.1 Rikenellaceae bacterium | reverse complement strand
TCGCCTTGCCGAGGGGACTCATGGCTTCGAATGTGGTTTTGAGTTCCTCTGCGCCTACGGCTGCGCCGAGTTTCAGGAAGTGCTCCCTCTTGTCCGCCATGATTCTGCGCTCCCTTATCGCGCCGTCGACCAGCGAGGTGACTTCCCTGTCGCGAATAGCGGCGATCTCCGCGTTGCGGGCCGCAAGAGCTTCTTCGGCCTCTTTGAGTAAAGTAATTCGCGCTGTCACATCCGCGACAGTTGCACTCTCGCCGAGGCCCAGGGCTGTGGCGATCTCTCTCAGTTCTTCTTACATATTTTTCTCATTGTCTGTTGGTTCGATAATTTCCGTGGCCGGTCGGCCACAGACGGCGATCATGCACGCGCTGGCGCGGTCTATCTTGACGGCGGGCTTGACCTCGCTTATAAAGCCGTTAGCCTTCGCCTCGGCAGCGGTCATCCACCAGTCTGCATCCTCATCCCACTTTGCATTGAACAGCTCTCTGTTGGTTGTCTTTTCAGTGTATACACGTTTATAGTCTGCCTCTATCCGGTCGAGCGATTCGATGGTCGAGCGCAGGGCTTTCGCCGTCCCGCCAACATACGCGCTGGGCTTGTGTATCATATACATGCCGTTGGCTGGCATTGAGAACGTTTTGCAGTGTGCGGCTACATATGTGGCTGCACTGGCCACTATTGCCCCGCCCTCGCCGGTGATCTCTCCCTTGAACAGGGAAAGGATGTTGACTATCTCCGCCGCATCGCTAACAATACCGCCGGGCGAGTTGATATATAGCATGATCTTGTTGACGCCTTCGGACGAGAGGGCCTCTATCTGAGTGCGGAAATCGTCGGAAGTCGTCGACCAGCCGATTACGCCGGTGATCTTCACATGCGCGATATTGCCCGATCGCGCCAGGACGATCTGCATCGGAAATTCGGTATTATGCGTCGCGTCGAGGGGCATGGTTATATTTTGCCACAAAGCAATACCACCCGTGGCTGCTATCCAAATAAACGATTGACAGTTACCCGTTTTCGGGTAACTATCAACCGAAAATAAGGCTATTGCGAGCGTGGGTGGTAAGTTTGCGGAAAAGATCGCGAAATGGCAGACAAACTCGGACGGCAGCAGCGGATGGATTTCGCGCAGATGCTCTATACCCGTGAGGCGATAACACAAAAGGAGGTCGCACAAAGGGTTGGCGTGTCGGAGAACACCATGTCCAAGTGGGTGCGCGTCGGCGGCTGGGAGACCATGCGCGTGTCCATAACAGTCACGCGCGAGCAGACGCTACGGCGCATGTACATGCACATCAGCGAGATCAACGACGCCATCGCCGACAGGGATCCGGGCAATAGGTATCCGACCGCAAAGGAGGCGGATGCGATCAACAAGATAGCCGCAGCGATCGACAAGCTGGAACGCGAGGTCGGAGCGCGCGAGGTCATCAATGTATCGAAGGCTTTTCTCGACTGGCTGCGCCGCATAGATCTGTCCGCTGCGCAGGATATTAGCGGCTTCTTCGACATGTATATAAAGGAGATCATCAAATGAGCGGCATGGTCGGCAAGAAACGGCTGGGGGTCGACTGGTCGGAGTACCGGCGCGAGTTGCTGGCCGACAGCGGCAAATTCGAGGCGGGCAACGAGGTTGCCCGGCAGAAATTCAGAAAGAAACTTGAAGCCGACCCGCTGGCATGGATCGAGTTCTTTTTTGAGCGCGAGGCCAAATATCCATTCGCCCCGTTTCAGCGCGATTTTTTCAAGCGAATAAACAAGCACGACGAGTGGTACGAGGTTGTGTCGTGGTCGCGCGAACTGGCCAAGTCGACATGCACGATGTTCATCGTACTGTACCTCGTGCTCGCAGGGCGCAAGCGCAACGTGCTTCTCGTGTCGGCATCCTACGAGGCGGCAAAGAGGCTGCTCGAACCCTACCGGGCGAACCTCGATTCGAACCCGCGCATCAAAGCCTACTACGGCGAGCAGTTCTCGCCCGGGCACTGGGAGGAGGGCGATTTTCAGACCGCGTCCGGGGCGAGTTTCCGTGCCCTCGGCGCGGGACAGTCGCCGCGCGGAACCAAGTCCATCGAAGGCGCAAGGCCCGACGTGCTTCTCGTCGACGACTTCGACACCGACGAGGATGTGCTAAACCCTGTTACTGTATCGAAAAAATACGACTGGTATGAGCAGGCCCTGCGCGGAACCCGCTCCATCAGCGAGCCACTGCTGACGATCGTTTGCGGCAATATCATCGCCGACGACTGTTGCGTGACCCGTGCCGGGGCGATAGCCGATCATTGGGATGTGGTCAACATCCGCGACCGCGACGGACACAGCAGTTGGCCGAAAAAGAACAGCGAGGAGCAGATCGACAGGGTATTGTCCACCATGAGCACCAGATCGGCGCAGCGGGAGTATTTCAACAATCCTCTCGCCGAGGGGACGGTGTTCGGCCCGTTGACATACGGCAGGTGCCCGCCGCTGGGCGGCTTGCAGTTCGTTGTGTCGTACTGCGACCCGTCGCCCTCGAACAGCGACAGACAGAAGCGGGGCACATCGTTCAAAGCAAACATCCTGATGGGCTACCGCGACGGCAAGTTCTACATATACAAGTGCTTTCTCGATCAGACCACAACGGCGGAGATGGTCGAGTGGCCATATCTGATGCGCGACTACGTCGCCGGGCGCACGCAGGTGTTTTTCGCTGTCGAAAACAACACCTTGCAAGACCCCTTTTATCAGCAGGTATATATGCCTCTGTTTCATAGGTTGGGCGAGACAAAGGGATACATCCCCGTCACTCCCGACACGCGAAAGAAGCCCGACAAGGCCTCGCGCATCGAGGGAAACCTTGAACCGGTGAACCGCCAGGGGCTGCTCGTGCTAAACGAGGCCGAGCGCGACAACCCGCACATGCGCCGTCTGGCGGAGCAGTTCAGGCTGTTCACCCCGCAACTCAAAGCCCCGGCCGACGGCCCCGACTGCGTAGAAGGCGCGTGGTACTGGCTTAACGAACGAATCCGGCAGTCGGCGTTCGCCCCCGTCGCAGGCAGGCGCAAGGAGCCTAAAAACATGTATTAATGAAAAACTACCCCCGTATCGCCGCCCTGCACGCCATCGCCGCCCTGTCGCTGTTATGGATCATCCCGACTGCGCGACTGCGCCGCCGCATCCGCGAGCGTCGCCTGTCGCGACTGATCGACAGGGCAAACCGCCTGCATCGCCAGACAGGGTATAAATATATGATCCTGAGCGTCGACGGCCGCCAGGTCATGAAGCCGCGTCGCGTGTGGAAAGACATGTGTCGCCGCAAAATAATACGCGCCGACATCCATCAACTCGACCGCAAAGCCTTATACATAACACACTGAACCATGTTGATAGAGATAGAAGAGCTGCGCAGCGCGCTATACGAATATCAGGCCGACCAGATCGCCGAGGACAATGATACGACGATCAGGAAGCAGATACTCGCCGCCGAAGAACTCATCCGTTCATACCTCGTGAACCGCTACGACGTGAGCGCGATATGGGATGCCGTGGGCGATGATCGCAATCCGCTGCTGCTCGAACATATAAAGAGCATCGCGGTGTGGTATCTGTTGCGGCTGAGCAATCCGGACGTGCTGTTCGAAAAGGCCGAGAAATATTATCAAATGACGATGGAGTGGCTCGACAAGGTGGCCGACGGGCTGCTTAATCCCACGCTGCCGCCGATTGACGCCGACGGCGACGGGCGTCCCGACGACGTCACGGGATGGGGCTGCTCGGAAAAACGCAACGATAATTCATACTGAAATGAAACTTCTCAAAGACATAGGCCTTGCGATCAGGGCCGCGGCAAAACAGGACGAGACGCAGAAGATCATCGAAAAGGCGCGGCAGATAATCGGGCAACTGGCAATCAACACCGAGCAACTGGCCAAAAACGACATCGCCTCGTGGCGCGCGGCGCACCAGATGGCGCTCAACGTCGAGAACCCGCGGCGGCTCAATCTGTACAAGATATATGACTTTACTACCGACATCGACGCATACGTATCGGGTATTGTTGAACGTATCAAGTACGGCATCATGCAGCGCAGGTTCAAAATCACAGACGGCAAGGGCAACGAGGACGAGGTGGCGAGCGCGATATTCCGGATGCCGTGGTTTTGGTCGCTCATGTCGCTGTTTGTCGACACAGGGATGCAGGGCAACAGCCTCGTGCAACTTGGCGACATGATCAATACCGGGCAGGCCCTCGGTTTCTCGGACGTGCAACTGATCCCGCGGCGGCACGTGATGCCGGAGTTCGGCGTTATATTGCCGAACCAGAGCGACGACGTTTCCCGCGGCATACCTTATCGCCAGGGGCCATACGCCGCCTGGCTTGTCGAGATGGGAGATGCGCACGGACTGGGCAAGTATCTCAAAATCACTCCGCATGTTATCTCAAAGAAATACGCCCAGATATTTTGGGATAACTTCGCCGAGCGTTTTGGTGTTCCGATCATTTACGCAACGACCAACACGCGCGATGCGAGCGAGCATGTCAAAATACAGGACATGTTATCCGGCTTCGGAAACAACACGTGGGGTCTGTTTGGCGAGGGCACGAAGTTGGAATTGCTCGAAACCAACACGGGCGACGCTTTTAGGGTGTACGATCAGCGCATAATTCGCGCCAACAAGGAGATCAGCATCGGCTTGGCGGGGCAGACGATGGCCTTCGATGACGGCAGTTCGCTCTCGCAGGCACAGGTGCACGACGAGGGCTTTCAGGACGTTAAGGACGCTCTTGCCGTCGGCCTGAAATTCCTGATAAATTTTCAGCTGATCCCCAAGATGATAGCCCTCGGCTTTCCTCTGAAAGACAGATGTTTCGAATGGGACGACAGTTACGAGTACACCCCGACGGAGATGCGGCATGTGGAGCAGATGCTGCTCGACAGGTACAAAATAGATCCGAAGTACTTTGCTTCCAAATACAACATACCGATCACCGGTGAGCGGGAGGACGGCAGTTTTTTCGAGTAGCCCCCGCAGGCAGGGGGGCTAAGGGGGGCGGGGCCGCCGCAACCGCAGTCGCGAGTGCGGCGACTGCGGCAAATGAGATCGATGCGCTGTATTTTGCCGTACAGCCGCTCTGCGACTGTTTGCAATCCCTGCCGGATGGGGCGGTGGTGAACGCCATCAGCCGCCAGGCCGTCAAGGAGGCCCAAAGGCTCGCCACAGAGGGTAAACACGCCGAGGCTGCCGAGATAATGTGCGGTGAGTGGGGCGCAGACTATGACAAGGCGATATCGACGGTGTACCACAAGCCGCGCTTCGGGCAGCCTGGGTTCGAGAAAAAGACGCTATTTCAGCAAAATATGGGGCGCATAGCGGCGTTCAAGGCAAACACCCTCGAGCGAAGCCTGCGAGATCCGGGCGAGGAGAAAGCGGATGGCATTATCAAACGATTCAATCGCTGGCAGGCCGTCGAGCACAACACGGTTATCGCCCGCGCCCGATCGGCGAAGCAGTTCGAGCAGTTCGGATCGGTTCGCGACCTCTATCCCAATATCGAATGGCTGCGCACGGGCAGCGCAAACCCGCGAGAGCTGTATCTGAACTACGTCGGCCTCGTGCTGCCGCAGGATCACCAGTTCTGGCAAAGCAACCAGCCCGGCAACCTCTACGGTTGCAAGTGCAACTGGCGAACGACCGACAGGGGGACGTCGGCCGAGCCCATTCAGACGGTCGAGCCGTCGCCGGGTCTCGACGGTAATCCGGCCGAGACGGGAGAGATCATCAGCGACCGCCATCCATACGTCCGCAACGCCGATCGCAAGCAGGTCAATCAGTTTATGGCGTCGATGAAGTCGGAGATCACCTACCGCGAGGCCCTATCGTCGCGGGGCAAGCCGATCCGTTGGAACATCATGCACGGGCGCGATGCGCTGTTGAAGAACATCGAAGTAGCCAACGGGCTGCTCAAATACAGGGAGTTCACCGGCGTGGACATACTGCCTGAGCTACACCCGAAAGACGCCGCCCAGAGAGTAAAATTCTTGCCAAGTAGCTACCGGCAGCGGAACCCGCAGAAGAACCCCGAAGCCATACTGCACACGCGAAACGGCAAGCGGCTGGTGACCGAATTCAAAGTGCTGGAATCGATAAACAATATCGGCAGACATATCACCCTGGCAGCCGCGCAGGCCAACTATGCAGTATTAAAGCTTGATTTCATCCCTGAGACAGACATATATGACAATGTAAAATTGCGCGTCGACCGCAAGATGAAGGAGTCGCCGGAATTGAAAGGGGTGATCGTGTTGGACATCCGCCATGATGTTGTATACAAGACCGGGATCTGGCAATAAAAAACCATGCAGGCCTCCAAGCCTGCATGGCGCATGTCCCTCATCAACCCCGCAGGGATGACCCTTCGGAACTTGTTATTTCAGTGCAAATATAATAAAGTTTTTATTAACTGCAAAATATTTTATAAAAAATGACCGAGCAGGAGTTCAGGATTAAATTCAAGAAGCAGCAGTTTCAACTACGCAACGTGCTCAACAGGGATGCCGCGATCGTTGCTGGCAAGACCGCCTCGGACATGTTCGCAAAGAACTTCGAGCGCGAGAGCTGGTTCGGCAAGCCGTGGCAGGAGGTGCAGCGGCGGATGCCGTACAACTATCGCAACGGCAAGCAGGTAAAGAATTATCATAGAGGCGCCGACCTGACGCGGCCGATCCTGACCGGTCGCACGGCCGTTCTTCGACGCAGCATTCGATACAAGCCGCTCGGCCGCGGCGGGGTAGTCGTCTTTTCCGACGCGTCGTATGCCTCTTATCACAACCGCGGCGCGGGGCACATGCCGAAAAGGCAGTTCATCGGGCCGCACCCCTCCGTGACAAAAGCGATAATCAGAGAGGTCAACCGCAAAATTAACAGCATAATAAAACAGTAATGAAACCTTTTGCAGACATTCAGGATCGCCTCGCGGCCCTGTCGGAGTTGAAGTACGTCGACGAGGACTGGGGTCAGCTCGACGGCGAGGGACGAAGCCCGGCGGTGAAGTTTCCCTGCGTGCTGATCGACTGCTCGAACATCACCGCCTCTCAGGCCGGCGAGCATGTGATGCTCGACACGATTAGCGTCGTGGTGCGCGTGGCGGATCTGCGGCTGAGCAATTCCAGCGCGCAGGCCCCACATGGGCAGAAAGAGAAGCACTACCGGCTGTTCGAGATCATAGCCAAGGTAATCTCCGCGCTGCACGGGTGGAGCGGTGATCCGCAGGCCTACGGGCGTCTGCGACGCATCTCCATGCAGCGCGAGCGGCGCGGCGACGGGGTGAGGCTCTATGAGCTAACTTTTCAGTGCACGATGGTCAACAACACGGCAAAAACAAGGCGTCATACCATAAATATGACGCCCCTCTAATGCGCTTTGAACGGCCCTCGAATATCCCTCGAACTGCCATCACCGCCACTTAATTAGAAGCGGCCCTCACTCCGGGGGCCGCTTCTGTTTTTTCGCCTCGGCGAGCTCGCGCAACATGCGTTTGGTAGGTATGCCGAGATACTTCTTGAAAGTAGATTCGGAGATAAAATACCTGTCGCGCACAAGGTTCTCGTATATCCATTTTAACGTAACCCCGCGGGCGCAGTAGGTCTTGACGATCTGTTGTATCTCGTCCGCCCGCCGCAGCATGAACTCGGGGTTATATCCCTTTCTGTGCAATCCGTTACTCCTCCTTTTTGGGTTCGACGAAGAAAGTTTCGTCGCGGTCGATGTAGATGCCGATCTGCGGCATGATCTCCGCCAGCTCCGGACTGTCGCGGTCGTCGACCAGCTTGTCCTTTGCCACCTCCTCGGTCAGGCGCAGATATTCCGGGGCCATCGTCCGCAGCAGGTTGATCACCGCCGCCCAGGTGAAACCCTTGCGGGTCTTCACTTTCGGGGTGCCGGTGCGGAAGCCGAGCACGCCGTGGGTGGTTTCCATACTCTTCTTTTTTGAGAAGAGTTCCTCGCGGTTCTCGGTCGCGAAAGTCATCAGGATGTCGAACGCATCCGCTTTCTGCTTCTCGAAATTAGTGAGGCTCTCCTCGTTCTTTTCCCTGATGCGCGTGACCTCGATGTCTATCGAGGCCTTGATCTTCTGAATCCGAGCATCCGCGTCGGCATACTTGCCGAACGCCTCTTCCATCGCCTCGCGCGTAACGCCCGCGACAACGGTCTTCTTTTCTCTTGTCTTTGTCATTGTATTATTATTTAGTAGTTTATGGGGCGCCAGTGGGTGACAAGAGGACATTTATCCTCCCAGTATTCATCGTATAGATAGAAAGAGCCGTCTTCCAGAAGGAAGAGAATTTCGCCCATATGGCCATGCAGTATCGGCTCCTCCTCGATCGGGATCCATCGCTGGCAATAATTAATGCCGGTTGTGAAAGCGTGTATTGCGGCCTTTTGATCTTCGCAGATCTGTGCGACCAAAGCCCATGCCGCATATTCCGCTGCCGCCTGCTCTTTAGTTTTCATAATGTTATCGGTTTGTCGGTTAATTCAAACTCATATACAGCGACTTGTGAGTTGCTCTCCCATGTACCGCGGCCGCACGTGATGTCGATAAGGGCGGCGAATGCCTCGCGGGGAGCATTGAAGTGCCGCTCACCGACGCCATGATAGTAGTTGAAATCCGCCTTCTCTCCCAGCCGCCTAATGCCCTCTTTCATGCAGTCCGCCTCGGTGATCTCCTGCAACCGCTCCATCCGTACGGCGGTGATGCGAATGAAGTAGCGCGCCGCGCGAGCTGGCATGTATAGCTTGTTGCGCCAGCCGTCGTGCAGTTCACACATGCCGCCTTTTGCGTATGCTACCAGTTCGTTGAACGACAACCCATATTTGTAAACGACGAGTTCGCCCGGCTCGCAGGCCCCAGAATAGCCATATGTCTCCTTCAAATACAGCACCTCGTCGACGTGGTACTTCGGCTTGCCGCTCTTGTCGGGCCGCCGCCGTGTCATTTTCTTGCGGCCGTCGACGGTCGCAAGAAACAGGGGTTCGATAAAGCAAATGCCTCTCATAATTCTTCGATCCTTTCAGTGATTTGGTAGACAAATGCGTCAAAGTAATCTTTTCCATTTAACTTACACCTGAATATGTCTTCGCATATTGGAAATATGTCTGGGGCTGGCTTCCTATCTTGATAAGAGGAATATTCGAGACGGGGATTAGCTCGAAGGATAGACATAAGGGCGTCGGCGTGAACAAGGTTAGCTGAGTCCAGGATCACGGTAGCCGTTGCGCTTCGCTTTAACTGCCTCACAATGTATCCGTGAAGCTCCCGTTTCGACGCCCGAAACTGCCTGTTCTCAGCGCGCCGCCTTGCGCGCTCCTTCTTTTTGAGGTTGATTTTAAGGTTCATGACTATTAGGTTTACTATGTTTGTAATTTTTTTCGATGAAGTCTGCGAATTCGGATGCCGCAGAAGCCAAGCAGCGAAATTTCGTGATACATTCGAGTATTTCTTCAGGGTTATTGAGGTCATTCCACAGATGAACTCCGTAGTGGCAGTCGTGAATACGAAAATGAGCCACGTTCTCAATACCGATCATCGCGTGGTAAGCAGACATGCTCAACGGAGCATCTGGTAGCAGAAAGGCCTTTTTGCTATACGTCGCCATTAATTTACATGTTTGCCGGTCGCCGACACCGGCACCGGAATGATCGCCACCTGGGCGGCCTGCTTCTGGCCGCCGGTGATCCTTTCGACCGCAGCCGCATCCTTGCGCTTGTTGACGAATGTGTTATAGACGTTGCGCAGCCGCTCGGCGGGGATCCTGTTGAAATTCTCGAAGCCCGTGGCGCGGCAGGCGATCGCCTTTATAACCGTCGCGTTGCTCTCGCGCCCGGTCAAGACGAGCCACGCGCCGATGGCCGCCATCGCCCGCTTGCGCAGCCGGTCGAGTTCCGCCGCGCGGGGGTTCGCCTGCTTCGACAGCGCGTTGCACAGGTCGATAAGATCGTGAGTGTCGACGTCCGCGCTGCTCTCCACGCCGTAATGCTCGATCATCGCCCGCTTCGCGTCCGCAGTCACCCCCGCCGCAGTGCACAGGGCGTGAAATTTCCGCAGGACTTTCTTGTGAATATCGCTCATTGCATCCATTTTTTTCAGATTTTTTCGGCCCAGTATTTTTCGGCCCCGTCGGGCCAGATCACGTAGTCGGCCCCGCCCTCACCGGCGGCGGCGTCCATGTAGCGGGTGTTGAAAAACGCCTTGTAGCCCTCGACCCTTATCTTGACATCCGATAACCGCCTTACTGTCTCGGCTATCGAGGGGTCGGGCAGCCCGCGCTTCTCGTGAGCGGTGAATATGAACAGCTTGTCCGGGAAGTCGTTCATCAGTGACACGTAATCCGCGCGCCGGAAGCCGGGCATGGCCGTGAGCGAATCGAGGAAGACGATGTTTTGGCTGCGACGCGCTTTAAGCCTCGCCCGCAGCTCGTCGACCGGTTCACGATCACACAGCAGCACGTTCTTTCCCGATTCGGCCAGCCCGACCCGTTTCCACGCCGAATGCAACGCCCCTGAGCTGCCCTCTTCGAGCGAGTTGTAAATACATCTGTCGAATGTGGCGAGGTATTTAAGCAACATCAACGTGAATGTCGTCTTGCCCATCGCCGAGGGGCCATAGATGATCCACGACCCCCGCAGTTCCGGACGCCCGACCGAAGCCAGCCACGGCCCCTCGAACTCTGCCCGATCGAAGCTCATTCGAGCGAAATTGACGTTGCTTATTGCTTTCACTTGATGCTCTTTTTCAGTGCGTACACCTTGCGCTTGACGCGACGCAGGTCGTTGTCGCAGTCGGCGTATATCTCCCTGATCGCCGTCGGATCATTGACCCCGTTGGCGCGGCAGGCTGCGGCCACATCGTCGGCGTTGATCGCCTGCAGCGGTATGAACCGCCGCCCGAAGCGCGAGGAGATCTCTTTGTAGCCCTTGCGGTTGTATTGCAACCCGCGCTCGATGCGCATCTTCATGTAGTCCGTCGAGCAGAGCACCATACCAACGCGATCCTCGATGTTGTTGTAGAGCGTGATCAGAAAGTAGAGCACCCGGTCGCTCAGCTTGTCCGCCTCGTCAAGCACGATCAGCGCGCCGTCGCGCCGGTTGAGCGACGAGATGATCGCGCTCATCATCTCCGGCGTTGTCGACCCCGCGGCGTCGACGCCCATAGCCCGCAGCAGCTCCGCCATAAATGTAGGCAGGTTCCAGAAATCGCAGCACGAAAGCGTTATCACGTTCGCGTACTGCCGCGCGAAAGCGCGGATCGTTTCGCTCTTGCCGCACCCTGCGTCGCCAGTGACGGTAAAGGTCTGCGCGTCGGCCTGCGCGTCCGAAAGCACCCCGAACAGGCGACGGTAGCCCCGCGTCTCGACGATGTTCCAGTCGCGAACATTGTAGCCCGCGGCGGCTGCGATCCTGCGCCACATGTCATCAGAAATGCGCTCCCACTTCTCGTTAAGGATGTCGCTCACCGTCGCCTCGCTCACGTCGAGGGCCACAGCCGCCTTGTTCTGCGAGCCGATCTGCCTGCAGTACTCCGCAAGCCGCTGTTTGATCGCATGTTTGTTGATCGTTGTCATGATGTTATGGTTTTAAGGTTAATAAAATTCCCTGTGATCCTCCTCGCCGACGGGGATGTCGATCGCAGCTCGCTCGATCACGCGCCCGGACGCGGGGGCGTCGGGGAACTCCTCGAATGCCACATCGACCGCCGCGCCGCGAATGCTGCCGCGCTCGATGCGCTTTGTCTGCGTGGGCTTATATATCTTGTGCTGCCCGTCGCTGTCCGTAAGCATGGAGCGCAGAGATATGTCGATTTGCGGACATGCCGCGATCAGCTCCTCAACGTGCTTTTTGTGCTCGCCGCGCCGTGCGGCGATGCCGACAAAGAATTTGTCGTTGAACTGCTCGATGCGTGCCCGCTCCTTTGCGTCACCCTCGCTGCGATCAGCCAGGGCCATCGGCTGCTTGTGCTTCGCTTCGAGCATAAAGCGCAGCGAACCGTCGCCGTTGATCGCCAGCGCCCTGTCGAGGTTGTCTGGGTCGTATTTCACCGTCCAGCGCACGTGCGCGTGGTTGCGAAACCTCGTGTCGAAACACTCATAGTGACGCTTCTCCCCCTCGATCGTCAGCAGAAGTCCTTGCCCTTCAAGAACGTTCTTGTGTCCCGTCTCCGCGCCGAAATTGAGCAGGTACTGCTCGTCCGACAGGGGCAGTTTGCGCTCCTCGGGCAGGTTGGCAAAGGCTTTCACGTATGCCTCGCGCTTTGTCTCGCGCTCCTTTTCGATGATTTGGGCTATCTGCGCCCGGCAACCCACCTCGTCCGGAAAGGCGTGGCGGTGTTTGTTAAGGTGCTCGCTGTTGGGTTGCTGCTCCTTGTTCGATGTGATACCGTAGCCCGCCCAGTTGATCGCGAGGTGGCAGTACCTGCGGTTCAGGTAGTTGAAATAGGGTTCGATTACCTTTGCTTTCGCGTTGTGCGCGCGGGCAGGGGTATATTTCTCACCCATCACCTCGTAGATTGGTTTCATCGCCCCGCGGCCGTAGTTGTCGCTTTGAATCTGATTCGTGCGATACCTTTGTCCGAACAGTTCCGCAGTGTGGTTTGTTGCGTTGCGTAGCGCCTCGCCGATCAACTCAGGGGTCTCGTGGTCGCCAATGGCGTAGCCAACCGGATATTTGCAGCACGGATCGAGAACCACGACCATCGTCAGGCGGTTGGTGTAAGTCGTAACGTAGTGCCCTTTTTTGTCGTTTTTCGTGGTCTTCTTGTAGTACAACTCCACCGTCCAGCCGTCGAGCGTCCAATAGAGCAGCGGGGCGGTGGGGGCCGTTCGCGTCACCTGCATTGCGTATTTGTTGCGCATCGTCGTCTCGCCCAGTCGCGTGGCGTCGATGTCGATAAAATTCTTTTTGCGCACCGTCTCCACCACCTTGACCGAGATCTCCGGCCACCCTGCTACCTGCGCGGCGGCGTTGTATATGCCGCGCACCGTCTCGTTGTCGAGGTTCCGGCCGTCGCCCATGAGCGTAATGAGCAGACTTTTCTGCTGTTCTGTCACGTCGCTGGCGTTTGAGTTGAGAAATTTGCCCGACACGAGGGCGATGTAGCCGCGTTTTTGATAATCCGCGAACTTTTCCTGTAACCGCCGCGGGTTCTCCGGCAGCGAGTTGGGCCATTTATCCGCGATCGCCGCCAGATCCGCCGCCCGCTGCGCCCAAAATTTTGTCTTGTTGAGTTTCTTTGCTTGCGAGTTCTTCGCGCGGGTGGCCAAAGCCTCTTCGAGCATCACTCGAAACCTGTTCAAAATAGCTGCGTTGTTCGCATATTCGTCCTGCTTTTCGAAATCAAGATGTCGGCCCGGCTCGACCTCGTGCATCTCGAAAAAGTCTATCGCCGACATGTCCTTTTCGATCGCCGCGGCCGTGCGGCGACCTTCCGCGGATTTATTGAGGTCGGGGTGGCGTTTATAGACTTCGATGCGGTATTTTTCGGGGAAAGTCGGCAATGCAAACATGGCCGGCGAGGCGGGTGACTGGCGGCGAACCCTTGTTATCACCCCGCGCTGCACCCACTTCTGCATCTGATCGTAGCTCACGATACCTGCCAGATCAGCATAGCCGACGCATGGTATATTATTTATCATCTCGGCCATCACCCCTTTTTCTTGCGTCGTGCATTTCTTGTCTGAGCATTGCGGCCATCGCGAAGGCGCCGCCGGCAAAGAGCAGATGGCCGAACGAACTGAACCTGACCGCGGCGAAGAGCAACCCTGCGCAGGCGAGCGTCGAGACATAGAACAACACCATAAACGCCCACAGTTCGAGCCTGTCGAAGCGGCCGGGGGCCGGAGCGGGACTCTGGGCTGTGGGTTGCGGCTCTTCAGGTAGCTCAACGAAGATCACCTCAGCATGATCCACGCGATTATAGCCCTTGCAGTTTATCGAATTACGACACTTGCGCCACCCGTCCACCATTCCGCCGAACACGCATCCCAGGCAAGAACTATCTGCTGCGACCACTTTAAGCCTCTTCTCGTAATACTCGACCACCGATCCTACCGGCGCGTCACGGAGTGCGTCTTTGATGTACATAGCTTTATTCTTTTTCCATGAAAAAAACATTCTCGTGATCGGGTCGAGCGCATGCCATACAAGCCGCCATATAGCCGCAACGTCCGCGCTCAGGGACAAGAGCGCACAGCTCGCAAGCATCGTCCTGGCCAACTATGCCGTTTCTGCGCCCGCCGACTACGCCGATAACTTCCAGCGTCTTGCTTTCGAACTCCACCACCGATCCGACCGGTGCGTCGCGGAGTATGTTTTTGTCGTCCATAACCTGAAAATTATTCGTTTATCGCCCTGAAAATAACACCTGTCCCGTCGGGCCTTGTTTGAAAAGAGCACGCCCTGATGTGACCGCAGCCCAAGTCCACCGCGTACAATGCGCACGAATTGCAGGGGCCTCCGGCCCAACTATCCATCTCCCGGACACCCACAACCTCTATCGTCTGCCCGCGATACTTTATGATCTCCCCCACGGCCGTGCAGCGCAGCTCTTCGATGCTCTTTACTACTCTTGCTCCCATATTGTTACCCGTTTTATGAACTCTATTCCATAGCCCCTGCGTTGTAGGGCGTCGATCAGGTCGCGATCCGCCAGGTCGTTGAGCTGCGGTGCGGGCCGTGCCTCCGGCCCGGAGATTTGCGCTGCGACGGGCGTCGGTGTGTCGGCCTTTTGCCTGTTTCGCGTCACCTTATCGCCCCCCCAGCGGCTGCTGCGGCCTTGCGTTTTTGCGGGCCGCGGGGCGTGCCTTAGCGTACAGTGCGCGCGAATAGGCCGCCTTGCACTCCCTGCACGAGTAACTGATGCCGAAAGGCCGCCCTGCCATAGGCGTGAAGCTGTCCTTAGGTTTTGCGGCCCCGCATTTTATGCACCTGAACATCCCGTCCGGATGCCCCGACAACATCTCGCGCGTGGCCTTGCGCCCGCCCATGCGCCCCATACAGCTGCGCTGCGCGCTTTTCGACTTGTCGATCGCCTCGAAGTGCTTGTGAGGGTGCAGTGGCGTGGGAGTTTCGGGGGCGAGGCTTTTGCGCCTGTCCTTATAGTATCTGTTCGTGCAGGCCTTGCACTTGTGCGTCCGGCCGCTGTGGTTTCGTTTACAAGGGCCGAACTCCGCCAGCGGCTTCGTCTCGCCGCATGTGTTGCACGTGATCGTGCCCGACTGGGCGTCGTATGCGTGGGTGTCGCGCGTTTTGCGCCCCACCGTCTCGCCCTCGGCCGTTGACGGGCTGCCCTTCGGCGCAAAGTTGCCGATCATCGCCATAACGCCCCTCTCCTCGTCAGTCATAGCTCTTCTATTTGAATGAATATCACATTTTGTCGATCATTACGTTCGTGACCGCAGCAGCCGAAGCTTTTCAGCCCTCTGCACGTTCTGTTGAGCGCGCACAAGGCGCACAGGTTTCCCAGGCCACTGAACTTGCTCGACCTTATAGCGACGAGCACCTTGTCGCCGTATCTGACAGCGTGTCCGGCGTCTACTCGCGCGAGGTCTTCCCTATTCTTAGCTTCAATCATCGCCTGAAATGCGTTTGAATGATATTTTCCTGAACCTCGCGCCATACCTGTGGTCGGTGTTGCGGTTGCAGGGGGCAAGCTCCTCGGGCCATATCTGCTCGCATGAGACTGCGCCGGCCCGGTTCTTTCTGTCGCGGAAGTAGCAGTCGCCGCAGTTGTCCGAGATTACAACCTGCAATGTCACGCCGTCGACCGTCACCCTGTCGCCCAGTGACCAGTATTTTTTGTATTTACTCATGTTCTTATGAATTTTACAGATACGCCGTCTTCCCGCATCAGTCCGAGGCAATTATAATTATTCGATGCCGTCACTTCCGCGCATTCATGAAGCCCGCGCGCGGCTCGCAGCACATCGAAGTGACAATCTGCACAGTTCGCGCGCTCGACCACTCGAAGCCTAATACCGCCGTAGTCGAACTCAGCCCCGATGGGGAGATCTTTCGTGTCGATCATAACTTTGCCCCCCCATTGTTTTGCCATCGCATCTGCGATGCCCGGCCAGAAGCGCGAGCGTTCATGCTGATCCCGAACCCCGCGCTCCAATCCGTGGCGGCGTTTTTTACCCGATGAAGCGTCTACATGATAGCCGACCGGGGGCGTGTTGTGTGTCGGCAGCAGCACCGGAAGCCCTTTCAACCACAGGCACGTCCGTTTGATGTACGGATCGCCGAACTGGTAAGGCTGTATGATCTGTGCGTAACTTGCGATCGTCGGGTTGGCGCAGCCCATCGGGTTCTCGATGCAGATCCGCGGCACGTCGGCCAGCCAGATGTCTGCGAAGAACCGTAGTGCGTCGAGCCTATTTTGTAACCGTCCCGGCGCGTTCCAGTGCCTGTTACCGGCATACGAGAGATAGGTGCAGGGCGGAAAGGCGATGATCAAATCCCAGCTGCTGCCGTCGCCGTTATGTGTTTTGACCGATCTGCCGAGCGTGGAGTACTGGCGCCCAGACAGAACACCGACCAGCTCCCAGGGATGATAGAGCAGCGTCAGCGCGTCGCATTGCAGGTGTTTGTCCTCCTGCCGCGTAAGTTCGCTCTCGGTCGGCAGCAGGTCGCAACTCCAGGCGTCGTGCCCCGCGCGGCTGAAAGCATCGCGAACGATGCCCGAATATTCGCATAGTGTAAGTACTTTCATCACTGTGCCCTCCGTTTGCGGTCAGGATCGAACTCCACGCCGCCGCGTTCGATGGCCGCCTTGCGGATCATCTGTGCCTGTTGAGTGTTGTTGCCCTTGTTGAGCGCCATATAGACCGCCTGGCGAGTTACTCCGAACTCCTTTGCGAGCTTCTTTCGCTCGCCCTGTGGTAGCATAATCATAATTGTCATTGTTTACTGTTTTCACTCCCGCCCCGGCCTCGCTCAGGGATACAAGTCTTGAACTTTCCGTGGGATTTTGCTAAATTTGCAGCGCCAACCAAAAATTTAGCGTTATGAAGGATTTTATCTTTCAACTTTTTATTGAACGCTTCTTTCTCAATCCCAGAATGAGACCTTGGATAAAACTAACAGGGGCTATAGTTGGTATTTTTATCGTTGTTATTATTGTCGATTCGTCGGGCTTTTTCAGATATACCGCCGACAATAAAAGGCTAACCAACATATTGACCATTAATTCCATCCTTCAAGATTCAACGCTCACCGAATCAGAGAGAACAATACTTATCGAAGATCGCAGCCGTGCCATATCCCGGCGAAACATAACCTTACGCCTTAACAGGGCGCTGGTTGATTTCTTTTCTAATGATTTTAATATATTTACATTGAGCGATACGGCACGTAATTTTGCAGACAACGACAGTTTACTTGTAAGCGACACTATAAATGAAAGATACGTTCGCGTTGACAACATTAACGACAGTCTTCCAAGTTCGAACAATACCCACGGCAATATGAATGTGGCCGACACGGTTATAAGCATAATGAATTTGATAAACCAGACCCACAGATCGCCTGCATTGTTAAGCGCGCCGGATACCTCTTTGCGGAATGTTGCCGACAGCAGCAACAGCAGTAACAATAATATTCCCATGCGCAATAAATTTTGGTTTTTCTTCTTTTCGTCCTTTTGGCTGATACTGGCGGCTCTCGCGATGCCAATATCCCTTAAAGATGATGTTAATTTTAAGGAAAGTAGAACGTCAGGCAAAATAGCCATCGTCATAGGTTCTTATTCGCTGCTCATTGGCTTTATGTTTTTATGGAATTGGTTATTCGGTCTCGCATTAAACTTTCCGATATTTGGCAAATGGTGGCTTACATATCTCGTTATGGTGCTTAGCCAAATGGCGTTATTTATGGCGTTATTTCTATTAATTATTTTATTTACAGGCAAGAAAGAGAAGCCGCAAAGCAACTAACCCTCCTCCTCTATGGTGTAGATCACCGTATCCCGCCTAAGCGAGGTCTGGCCCGGCACCCAGACCGGCTCCGCCGCCGCATCGCCGTCGGGCATATTGTCGCTGTCATAATACCCGTTGATGGGAAATTTTCGACAATACTCCGCATAGTCGGCGGCAGTATCGAAGTCCTCCGGCTCAACCGTATCCGGCCCGTGGTAGTCGGTCGTCGGCATGTTGGCGGCGATCGTTTCCAGTTTGCGCAACGCCTCGTCGAGCGTGACGCCCTTTTCTTCGACGCGCATCCATCTTGTGCGATCGGCGTTGGGCCAGAAACCAACGCGGCGGCTCCCGTTGTACGGGTCGGTCGAGGCGACCACCCTGTACGTCCTGTTGTCTGGCTGTGTCATGATCGTGCGGGTTAGATGGTTTCGGTCGAGGTGATCTCGACATTGTTGTCGCGGCAGAAGTTGAGCATGTCGCTCACCCTCTCGAACACCTCGTACAGCCGCGAAAAGGGCGACGAGAGCGTCACGATGCCGGTGCGGTCGTTGAAATACGCCTTCGCGGGGATTCTGGTTGTCGTTTTCATCATTGTAGTGGTTTACATGTTCATATTCATTTGTATGTTAAACGCCTGTGTATTCGTCGTAAAGCCGCGGCAGTTGTTATTGGCATTCGCCTTGACGCAATGATGATTACAGTAGCCGTAGTTCGCGCATTTCAGGCATTGCGCCGGCCGGATCTTCTTTGTAGTTGTTTTCATATCCAATATTTTTAAGGTTGTTTTTTGCTCCCGCCCCGGTCTCGCTCCGGGATGCAAGTCTTGAACTTTCCGCGGGATTTTGCTAAATTTGCAGTGACCAAACCAAAAATTTAGCGTTATAAATTGTAGAGAAATGTTTGAGTGGTATGAATCTGCTCTTAGTCTCGTAAAATTCGACGTCGCGGAAATTAGAAAAAACTGCGTTTGCCCTGTCCATCGCAAAAAAGTGTCAATCGAACTGGATTATCTGAGTGACGGCACTTATGCGCATATATCTAAGTATTGCTGCGCAGAACATGCGCAACGAGTGGCGGAGATGTTGGCGAAACTTCAATTGCTCGACCACATAAGAGTCGAACATTAGAATACTCTGCCCAAAATCATTCTCCCCAATTACAGTGCAGGTGCAGCTGTCGATTAATCGACTGTGTATCTTGCGCCGCAATGCCGTTCTTTCTGCTTCAGAGAATGTGCCACAATGCTTATAGGCAACAAGAAGCAGATGTTTGTGCCTACGGTCAGCTTGCCGATCACTTCGTCCGAACTGCGAATGTTTGATAATCTCATTCATTTTTTCTACCTTTATCGCCTCGTTTACCGTAGTAATTACGGTGTAAATCAGTAGTTTGTGAGTTCGCCTATTACCTCGCGGACGCGATCGGAGTAGTAAGCGTTCGGGTATTTCTTCTTATTTGCGAGCGCGCGTTCCTGTAACTCATACATCACCGCCTCATTGCGCTCCACCCCGGACATAATCAGAAACAGCCGTCCGAACGTCAGGTTATATTTCTTGAAAACAGCCGCAACATCGTGTTCGTAAAGGTTTGCCGACATCACATAGCCCATAATAGCGTCACGGGTGTAATCCTCCGCAGCCAACTGTGTCTGTGGGTTGACGTAGGAACCATACTTGCGGATCGACAGCAACACCTCTGTTGTCACCCACTTGCGGAACGCTTTCGCCTCCGACTTGCGGCTGCGCATGATTAAAGCGTACAAACCCGATTCCGTCACGAACAGCATTTCTTGCCGTCCACCAAGGGAGTCCGTTTTGCGTACCCCCTTTTCATCGTCATCCAGCATGTCGCCAACCGCACGTCAATGGTGCTCAATTCCGAGGGCGGCGCATACATCTACCGCACAGAACCACGGCTCGCCCTTCACGATCTCCATCCGGATGTTCCCGAACTGCGGGTGTTTGATAATCTCATTCATAATTCATACCTTTATCGCCACGTTTACATTAGTAATTACGGCGCAATATTATAGATAATAATCTTAATATCCAATATAAAAATCATAAAAATTATGACGGAAAAGGATAAAATAAAAAAATACCTTGAATATAAGGGGATTAGCAAGAATAAATTTTATACTGAAACCGGGCTGTCGATGGGATTTTTGGATAGTGGTAAGTCTTTAGGGGTTGACAAAGCCAAGATAATTATCGATAAATTTCCAGACCTATCAATAGAATGGCTAGTTGCTGATCGCGGTGATATGCTCCGCGCCGATGGCGGGGCACCATCCGGCAAAGGCGGCGACGCACCTATATATATAAACCAAAAGGATGGGGCTGTTTTGACGGGCGAAACGCGGCCACGCATACCGCATTCGGCCGCCGCGGGCGAGCTGGCGGGCATCTCCGATGGCGTGATGCCACATAACTGCGAACAGGTGCCGGTGATCCCGATGTTCAAGAAATACGACTTCACGATTATCGTCTACGGCGACAGCATGTTACCGCACTTCCACTCCGGCGATGAAATCGCCTGCCTGACCGTTCGCGAACGGTCGTTCATCCAGTGGGGGCGTGTCCACGTGCTCGATACATATCAGGGCGTGGTCGTCAAGCGCATATTTGAGCGAGAGGACGGGATACTGTGTCGCTCCGACAACGCCGAGTATCCCGAATTTACCGTATCCGGCGACGACATATACAGCATCGCCGTCGTCATAGGGCTGATCCGGCGGTGTTAGTTGTGTGTGTGCTGTACGCCCGCAAGTGTGTCAAAACCCTGCGCAAAAAAATGGCCGAAATGGCCATTTTTTATTTCGTTAATTATCAACGCACTATCAAGGGTCACCCCCGCCACACCCGTGGATTAGGTGGGGGTATAAACTGAAATCACCCCCGTTATATTGCGTATAACGGGGGTGGCTTGTCATTAGGGGGGGGTAAAGGGCGTATTTTTTGCCAAATTTTGTCCGCCTGTTGTCCGCCTGTTTGTCCATCTGTCGCATTTTTCGTCAAAAACGAAATGTACATGTTTTGTCCGCCTGTTGTTTTCGCGGGCGGATTTGCGCATCGCTCAATGTTGATTGAAATGCGCTCACAGGTTGTTTTCGCCCGTTTTTTACATGAAAAAGGCGGAATCATACACGATCCCGCCCGCCGGTCAAACTCCACGGTCAAACCCGCCTGTTTTTGGGCAAAAAATCCAAGTTATCTCCAATAGTTGTACATTTCGTTTTTCGGCGCGTTTTTTTGTGTCATGCCCGTAACTATATCTATTATATTACGTTATGTGGGTTTTTGTAGGTTTCTTAGATGTACATTTCGTTTATCCCCCCATACAGAGCGAAGTTTATATTTGGAAGATCCGAAATAATGCGCTATATTTGTTGTAAACTAAAACCTGCGCATATGAAAAAACTGCTCTTTCCGCTCCTGGGAGCGGCCCTGCTCTCAGGCTGCTCGAAGAAAGACTCCGGCGACATCGGAGGGCCGGATGCTGTTGTTCCGGTGCATATCGTTGGTATAGAGGCGACCAACGTCGACAATTCGGGCGAGTATCCCCTCGTCACCAACAGCCCGATCAACAAAAAAGCCTACATGATCGGCGTCGTGTGGCTGACGGACAACTCCGACCCGAACGGCGACCAGTACATCGGCGGGCCGATAACGGCCGATCCATGGGGGCGCCACGGCTCGACAAGCCTGAGTTCAAGCTACACAAAGCGCATCATCACCAACGACGACTTCAATCCGAGCAATCCGGCAGGCAGCAACATTTCGCAATTTTTCCAGCCCGCCACCGTCCTTCCGCCCGACGTCGACGAGGGTTTCGTACTGCTTGTCGCCCCCACACCCGGGCAGCACTCGTTCAAGGTGCGGTATTCCACTTGGGAGGGCGTAGCTTTCGAGTATGACACTCCGCCCGTAACATTCTTTTAAGCAATCTAAAATTATCTTGCCCGCCTTGGTTTTGCGTCTGTTTTGCATTTGTCCTGCGTTTGTTTTGTGTTTGTTTTGCGGGCAGGGCGGCTGAAAGTGAAAGCAAAAGAGGGCAACGGGCATGACGGTTTCATGAAGGTTTTCTCTCCATTTTCCCGTCGTATCAGAACGACGGGGGCAAATACAGGGTATCGAATAATTGAAGATCATTTAACCATGTCTATGAAGAGAACATTATATCTCGCGGCAGCCTTAACGGTCACTGCCGCCGTAGTGCGGGCGCAGTTCAACCAGCCTCAGGACGCCCAACCAGTCCAAAACGGGACAACGTCGGGCGAACCGGCACAGCAACCGGCACAGGAACAGCAGCCTGCGTACTATTCTCCCCGTGGCGGTGTGCGCGCAGTACCGCTCGTCATGCAGCCTAGAATGCTGCGCGACAAGGAAAACCGTGCGTGGTTCGATTTTCAACTTACTCAGCATATGGGTCTTAACAGATGGAACGACAGTCGCAGCGCAAGCGACATGATGCCGCGGGCAGCGATCACCGACCTGCGCGTTGCACTCAACGTCCCGTTCGCCCCGCATGCCAAAACGTTTAACATGGGGTGGTTCCTCGACATGGGGGTCGGCTTCATGCCTGCGCCACGCCGCAACGACTTGAACATAAATGCCTTTGCGCGTCCGGGCAACAGCGTCTACTATCTGCGCGATATCTCCGAACAAAATCCAGCCTATCCGTCGGTCAACGCCCATTTCAGGATGTCGACAGGGCTTTTCGCCACCATTAAACGCAGTGACCGCCTGACGATTATGCCATATTTCGGACTTGGGCTCACGGCGATGCGCAACCCCTACTACAAAACGAGGATCAAGGAGCAGGGTTCTAATTTGGAGTGGATTTCGGAATACTCCTGGATCAGCGACCAGCGAAGCAACTCATACGAAAGCACGGGCCCTCTCGGCCACCTGACTTGGCGACTGAACTTCTCATATCGTTTGCAGGAGGACTACCGGCTGATCTTCGGCCTCGAATACACGTGGATTTTCAGTCGCACCGACTTCTACGGCAGCCACACCAACGTATATAACCGCAACATTGTCAAGGATTTCTCCGTCAGCGGCAACGAAATGAACATGCTGGGGCTGTCGGTCGGGATAGCCTTCAAGTAGCGACACAAAAAAGCCAAGCAGATCGAAATAGCTTCGGGTATATCACAAGACACGCCCCGCAAATTTTGCGGGGCGTGTCTTGTGTGTAGTCTTGGCGCAGTCCAAGTCGCTTTGCTCGCAACCTCTTGATTGCCCTCTTTGTTCGCAATCTCTTGGTCGCAGTCTCTTGCTCACAACCTCTTGGTCACTCTCTTGATTGCAACCTTTTATGCGTCGTTTTGGTTGCAAACTCTTGTGCGTCGTTTTGGCTGCCCTCTTAATTACAACCTCCCTGTCGCGTTGCTCACAATCTTTTGGTCACCCTCTTTTCTCACGACCACTCGGTCGCCCTCTTTTGGCTGCAACCTTTTAGTCGCCTCCTCGCCCCTCGCTCTTGCGCCTTTCTCTTAGTCGTTGAGAGAGAAGCGTTTGTAAGCTACGACGGTTGCGCCGGAAACAGCCTCCTTGATGTAGGCTCCGACATTCTTTTTGGGATCCTTGACGAAAGCCTGCTCCAAGAGGGTCGCCTCCATGAAGAACTTGTTGAGCTTGCCCTCGGCAATCTTGTCGAGCATGGCCTCGGGTTTACCCTCGAGACGGGCCTGTTCGCGACCGATAGTGCGCTCTTTTTCAATTACGTCGGCAGGGCAATCCTCGCGGCTGATAGCCACCGGGGCCATAGCGGTCGCCTGCATGGCCACGTCGTGCGCAACCTCCTCGGGCACAGCGACATTGAAGCCGATCAGCGCGCCCAGTTTGAAGTTGGTGTGGACGTATGCCGTCACCATCGGGGCCTCGATTTTGGCGTAGAAAGGCAGCTCGACCTTCTCGCCCGTCTGACCCGACTTTTCGGCGACCAGGTCGGCCACCGTGACGGCCCCCGACTTGGTTGCGAGCAGCGTTTCGAGGTCGGCAACATCGTTCCCGACCGCCACCTCGAGTATGGCGTTTGCCGAACCCTGAAACTCGGCGTTCTTGGCCACGAAGTCGGTTTCGCAGGCAAGGCAAAACATATATGCCTTGTTACCAACGATTTTGGTCACAACGACGCCTTCGGTCGCGGTGCGGTCGGCGCGCTTGCTGGCCACCAGTTTACCCTTTTCGCGGATGATCTCCTGCGCGCGGTCGAAATCACAGCTCGACTCTTCGAGCGCCTTCTTGCAATCCATCATGCCCGCCCCTGTCATCTTGCGGAGCTTGGCTATATCTGCTGTTGTTACGTTTGCCATAGTATTATGTTTTAATCGGTTACTCTTCCGAAGCCTCCGCGGCTGCCTCTTCTGCCACGGCGGGAGCGGCAGGAGCGGCCTGCCTGCCTGCCTTTTCGGCGCGGCGGATGCGCGGTTTGGCCTCTCTGGCGGCCGGGGCCTCGTCGTTATCCTTCTCTTTTTCGAGTTTGCGCTCGGCCAGACCGTCGGCAATCCACGAACAAACCACGTCGACGATCAGGGCGACAGATTTCGCAGCGTCGTCGTTGGCGGGGATAACATAGTCGACGTCGGTCGGGTCGCAACACGTGTCCACGATTGCGAACACAGGGATACTCAGCCTTTTAGCCTCCTTGACCGCGTTCTGTTCCTTCTGTATGTCGACCACGAACAGCGCGGCTGGCAGGCGGGTCAGGTCGGCGATCGAGCCGAGGTTCTTCTCCAGTTTGGCCCTCTGGCGGGAGATCTGGAGTTTTTCGCGTTTCGAGAAGTTATCGTAAGTGCCGTCGGTGGCCATCCTGTCGATGGTTGACATCTTCTTGACAGCCTTGCGAATAGTGGGGAAGTTGGTGAGCATACCGCCCGGCCAGCGTTCGGTGACGTAAGGCATGTTCACAGCCGCAACTTTCTCTGCTACAACATCTTTGGCCTGTTTCTTGGTAGCCACGAACAGGATGCGGCGACCGCTCTTGGCGATCTGTTTGAGCGCTGCCGCCGCCTCGTCGAGTTTGAGGACGGTCTTGTGCAGGTCGATGATGTGTATCCCGTTCTTCTCCATGAAGATATACGGGGCCATCTTGGGGTTCCACTTTCTTTTGAGGTGGCCGAAGTGTGCGCCGACCTCCAACAGTTGATTAAAATCTGCCTGAATAGCCATTTTCTTGATTTTGTTTGTTTTACACTCTTGTCATCAACCGAAGCGGTAGTCTCGAACAAGGCTGGCCTGTGTCGAGAATCCCTCCGGTTTTCCACGCGACGGCAACCTTCCGGTAGCGGGAAAACTCCCGGTCCGGCCGGTTTGAAAGGCCGAAGCCCTCCGGAAACCGCCTGCGCATCGATCCGTAGAACGCTAATAACGCGCAGCTCAGCCGATTAACGTTTGCTGAACTGGAATTTAGCGCGTGCTCCGGGCTGTCCGGGTTTCTTACGCTCAACTTCGCGCGGGTCGCGGGTCATGAAGCCGTTCTTTTTGAGCGTCGAGCGATACTCCGCATCTATCTCGCAGAGTGCGCGGGCGATACCCAGTCGGGCAGCTTCGGCCTGGCCCTTGACGCCACCACCGTCGAGGTTGATGTTAATG
Source organism: Rikenellaceae bacterium (assembly GCA_031256675.1). GTDB lineage: Bacteria > Bacteroidota > Bacteroidia > Bacteroidales > Rikenellaceae > JAIRQC01. The sequence goes on along the minus strand of JAIRQC010000013.1, from coordinate 11,044 downwards.
TCGAATTCCTCGGTTTTGCCGAGCGCCAGCAGGGGCTGTTTCACGACATAGCGGAGGATCTCGAGCGGGAAATAGTTCTCCAAAGGCCGCTTGTTGATGGTAATCACACCTTTACCGGGTTTCACGTAAACGCGGGCCACAGCCGCCTTTCTACGCCCTACGGTGTTCACAACTTCCGTACTCATTACTTGATCTCGTTTAATTTGATGGTTTTGGGGCTCTGTGCGGCGTGCGGGTGTTCCGCTCCGGCATAGACCTTTAAGTTTCTGAGCAGCACGGCGCCGAGGCGGTTGCGGGGCAACATGCCCTTGACGGCCTTTTCGATCACGAACTCGGGCCGTTTGGCCAGGTAATCGGCAGGCGTAGCGAACCTCTGGCCGCCGGGGTAGCGCGTATGGCGCACATAGACCTTGTCGGTCATTTTGGAGCCCGTCAGGCGCACCTTGTCGGCGTTGACGACGATCACGTTATCTCCGCAGTCGACATGGGGCGTGAATGAGGGTTTGTTCTTGCCGCGCAGGATCTTGGCGATCTGCGAAGCGAGACGTCCCAACACCTCGCCGTTGGCGTCGATCAGCACCCAGTTCTTGGTTGCCGACGCGCTGTTGACGCAGGTTGTCTTGTAGCTTAACGAATCCACTTGGTTCTGTTTTACAGGGTTAATATTTTAGTCGTACAGTCGTATTGCAAAACGGCTTGCAAAGGTACGAAATTATTTTTAAATAACAAACAATTATTTATATCGCGCCGGATGTACAGGGCGGGACTGAACAAAACAGAACGGGGCATGGCGTTGGCGTAACCTCCGTTTTGCCGGCAAAACGGAGGTCGTCCCGCGCCGGAACGTCCGTGCCAGCCGGGCCCGACCGACGCGGCCGCAGTCAAGCGCCATGCTGCATGGCTGCCTGCGCGCGGATAAAACCGACCTACTCTTCATACCCGAACCGTTTGAGTTGCCGGATGTTGTCGCGCCAGTTGTCGTTGACCTTGACGTGGAGTTGCAGGAAAACCTTCTTGCCGAGGAACTGTTCGAGCTCGATACGGGCGGCGGTACCCACACGTTTGAGCATCGCGCCCTTGTGCCCGATGACGATGCCTTTCTGCGACTCGCGGGCCACGTAGATCGTGGCCGTGATGCGGTCGATCGTCGGCTCCTCGCTGTACTCTTCGACGGCGATCTCGACGCTGTACGGGATCTCCTTGTCATAGTTGAGCAGTATCTTTTCGCGGATGATCTCCGAGGCAAAGAAGCGCATGTTCTTGTCTGTCAGCGTGTCTTTGGGATAGTAGGCCTCTCCTTCGGGCAGCCGCGCAAGTATCAGGTCGAACAGCCCGCCGATGTTGAACCGCTCCGTGGCCGAGGTCGGCGCCACCTCCGCCGAGGGCATCCGCTCGCGCCACAGGGAGACCAGTTCGCCCAGCCGCTCCTCGTTAGTGAGATCTATCTTATTGATAACCACGATGGTCGGAATGCCGCTCAGGTTGATCTTTTCGACGAACTCGCGCGAACGTCCGCTCTGTTCGACAACGTCCGTCACATACAGTATGACGTCTGCGTCGCGCATCGCCCCGCCCACGAAGCGCATCATCGACTCCTGCAAGCGGTAATTGGGTTTGAGAATGCCGGGCGTGTCGGAGTAAACTATCTGAAAGTCAGCGCCGCTGACAACGCCCATTATGCGGTGGCGGGTGGTCTGCGCTTTGGAGGTGATGATCGACAGCCGCTCGCCCACCAGCGCGTTCATGAGCGTCGACTTGCCTGTGTTGGGGTTGCCTATGATGTTGACAAAACCTGATCTGTGCATTTTTTTGCGACAAATATACTGTTTTTTGCGGGATTTGCTGTTACCTGCGCCGTTATTGCCCGTCCGGCAAAACAGCGCTTGGTTGCCATCTCCAAAATAGCTATCTTTGCGCTTCAATCAGGAGAAAGATGGCCGCATCGAATTTTGTCGACTACGTTAAGATATTTTGCCGTTCGGGGGCGGGAGGGGCAGGGTCGGTGCACTTCCGGCGCGAGAAATTCGTCCCCATGGGCGGGCCGGACGGCGGCGACGGCGGGCGCGGCGGCAGCATCGTCCTGCGCGGCGACAGCCAGTACTGGACGCTTATCCACCTGAAATACAGGCGGCATGTCTTTGCCGACGACGGCGAGAACGGCGGCGGGGCGCGTTGCAGCGGCAAGGATGCAGGGAACATAACGATCCCCGTGCCGCTCGGCACCGTGGCGCGCAACGCAGAAACGGGCGAGATGGTCGGCGAAGTGGTCGGCGAGGGCGACGAACTTGTCCTGCTGGCGGGCGGGCGCGGCGGGCAGGGCAACTGGCATTTCCGCACCGCCACCAACCAGGCCCCGCGTTACGCACAGCCAGGCGGCGAAGCCCTCGAAGGGGCTTTCATCCTCGAGCTCAAACTGTTGGCCGACATCGGGCTGGTCGGTTTTCCAAATGCAGGCAAGTCGACGCTGCTCTCGGTGGTCTCGGCGGCCAAGCCCAAGATTGCGAACTACCCCTTCACGACGCTCGAACCGAACCTAGGCATCGTCGAATGGCGCGAGTTCAAGTCGTTCGTCATGGCCGACATTCCGGGCATTATTGAGGGGGCGCACGAGGGGCGCGGCTTGGGCGTGCGCTTCCTGCGCCACATCGAACGCAATTCGGCGCTGCTGTTCACGATCCCTGTCGATTCGGACAGTATCAGCCACGAGTACAACGTGTTGCTGAACGAGTTAAGGCAATATAACCCCGAACTTATGGACAAGCGGCGCGTGCTGGCCATCACCAAGTGCGACATCTTCGACGCTCAGATGCTCAACGACTTGCGCGCCGAACTGCCGCCAGGCATACCGTCGATCTTCATATCGGCCATCTCGCGCTACAACATCCCGCAACTCGTCGACATGCTGTGGGAGACGCTGCACTAACACGGCAGGCGGCGCGTACCCTCACTATTTGACCGTAATCGTATAATCGTCGTTGTATGAGACCAGTACCCACTCGTTGTTGACGCAGTTCGAGTTGGGGTCGCCGTTGTTGCGCACGAAATGGTAGGGTACGGCGAGCAACTCCTCTTTCGAGCGGTTGACAGCGGAGGCAAGGTCGCCGCGATCGTCCGCCGCATACGAGCTGACGAACAGTTTCACAGCATCATAGCCGCGGTATGAGTAGAGCGACGGCACCGAGTTGTACGAAGAGATATAGCGTTTGTTGAAGGCCGCGACCAGTTCGTTGCCACGGTCGGCATGGTAGGAGGCGATGTAGTTCAGGCGCAGTTTGAAGAAGAGGCTCCTGTCGATATTGCCGAAACGCTGCCAGCGACTGGAACCTATCACGCTGATACCAGGCGTTTTAATCCCGCGGGCCGTCCAGCTGTTCTTGATCGAGCTGATGCGGGCCAGCATCTCGTCGACGGCCATCTCGTCGCCAGGATAGAAGACGAAGACATTCTCCTTCACGCGGCTCATAACCTTCTCTATTTCAGTGGAGGCCATCTTGCGGACGTAGGTTACCGAGCTCGCATCCTGCGGTATAAGGCCAATGATGTCGCGCTGAAACTCTATGTCGTTGTTGGGCGAGGTAACCGTGATGACGTTCTTGTCGTCGCCGGAGAGCAACTCCCTCAGTTTGTCGTACTTGGAGCTATTTTGCGGGGCCATCTGATAGATCAGCGGGCTCTGGTGGCGCTCCACCGTGGCCAGCGGCGAGACCACCGGAATGCCGCGTTCAGAGGCGACGCGCAGCGCAGGGCCAAGCACATTTTCGTACACAGGGCCTATTATCAACTCGTTACGCGCGAAGTCGGGCGCGGCGACGATGTTCTCGATCTCCGCCAGCGAGCGCGTCTCGTTATAAACGTTCACGTCGACCGACAACCCCTGCTCCTTGAGGTCGGCAAAGGCCAGCAGTGAGCCCTTGTAAAAATCCATAAAGTTCTGCGACACGGCAGAGTCGGTCGAGAACGGGATGAACATCGCCACGTTGACGTGGTCAGGGTCGCGCCGGGGCGTTTCAGCCGCGCCGGAGGTGTATTCGACGTTATCCGCAGGGCCTGTCTGCGGGTGGTTCAGGGAGTCGTAAGCCTCGTGTTCGGTCGGGAACTGCGACCGCGGCGGCGAGTCGGGCAGCTGCGAAATCAACTCCTGTTTCACCTTTGCCGCGGGCAGTCGCAGTATCTGTCCTTCGCGCAGGCCGCCGGCTATCTCGTTGTAGGCCGCCACATCCTTATCTGTCAGGCCGTAATAGCGGCACAGCGAGTAGAGGGTCTCGCCCTTCTCGACCGTGTGGTAGACAAAGCCGGTCGAGAGGTTGTTCATCGCGTCGCCATATTGCTTTATGCTCTGGTTTACAGCCTCTTCGCTGCTCTTGCCGACGGCCGTTTTGCGGATATTGAGCGTCTGTTCGAGCGAGAGGGCCGTCGGGTCAAGCCCCGGATTGTCCTCCATCAGCTGGTCGACCGTGATACCGTAGCGGCGGCATATGGAATAGGCCGTTTCGCCCTGATTGACAATATGCAACTCGAAAGTTTTGGCCTGCTGCTTCGGCGTGAGCGGCTGCTGCTCCCTGACGGGGATTATCAGCAGTTGTCCAGGCTGGAAACCCTCCACGGCATGAGGGTTGCGGTCGAGGATCTCCTGCTGGTCAACCGAATAGAACCTGGACAGCGAATAGAGCGTCTCGCCAGCCTCAACCGTATGGACGTAATAGCGTTTGCCGTCGATGCTGACCATGCCCCTGCCCACGGCCTGCGACCGGGCGGCCTGCTGTGCCGTCGCCTCCGCGCCATACGACAACATCATCGCGACGAGGCTGTAAATAAGCAGTTTGAACTTTTTCATACCGAACCATGTATTGCAAAAACCGTGCCTTTTCCTGCAAAAAGTTATTTTTTGGCCGCCGCGCCACCCGAAAGGTTCAGTGCCGCCTCGCGCAGGCGGATCTCCGTGACGACCTTCTTGGTATACTGCGGGAAATCGCCGTCCATTATCCAGCTGTAATAACTTGGCTCAGTGCGAAATACTTCGGCCACCGAACGTCCTTTGTGCTTGCCGAAATTGAAGCGTTCCACCCTCTTGTCGTCATAAACGATCCTTCCGGCATAGTCGGCAAACTGGCTGTGGGTGGAGAAATCGGCCAGAAAATCGACGTCGTTCTTCAAATCGTCGGGATAGCGGTCGAGCTGCGCGAGCAGCACCTCGTAGGTGGCCAGCGTGTCGGCTTCGGCCGAGTGGGCCTCGTCCAGCGTCTTGTTGCAGTAGAACTTATAGGCGGCCACCAGCGTGCGTTGCTCCATCTTGTGGAAGATGTTCTGTACGTCGATCATCCTGTGGCGTTTAAGGTCGACGTCCACCCCGGCGCGCAGAAACTCCTCGGCGAGCAGCGGCATGTCGAACTTTATGGAATTGAAGCCGCCGAGGTCGCACCCTTCGATGTACTGCGCCAGCGAGCGGGCTATCTCCCTGAATTTCGGGCAGTCGCGCACGTCGTCGTCCGTGATGTGGTGGATGGCGGCGGCGGCGGCGGGGATCGGCGTCTCGGGATTGATCCGCCGCGTCTTGACCTCGCGCGCGCCGTCGGGCATGACCTTCACCATCGAGATCTCCACGATGCGATCCTTCGCAGGGTCAACGCCAGTGGTCTCCAGATCGAAAAAAATGATCGGATTTTTAAGATTGAGCTGCATTTTATACCTTAATAATATATATAGCCGCCGAACGATCTGGCCGGACCATTCGGCGACTATTCACAATCGACACGCCATCAGGCGTTTATCATCATCGGCATCAGCAGCATGAGCGTCGTGCTGGGCTGCTTGTCGTCGTAGATCGGTTTGAATACCCCTGCACGGGTCGAGTCGCCCAGCTCCATTACGATGCTCGGGGTCTCTATATTGGAGAGGATCTCGACGAGGAAAGTCGACTTGAAGCCGATCGTAATCTCCTCGCCCTCATAGCTGCACGAGAGATGTTCGTTGGCCGAGACCGAAAAGTCGAGATCCTGCGCCGCCAGGTCGATATTGTTGGGCCTGACTTCGAGTTTGATGAGGTTGGTGGCCTGGTTCGAGCAGACAGCCACGCGCTTGATGCCGTTGAGCAGCTCCACGCGGTCAGCAATCACGTGATTGGGGTTGTTGGCAGGGATCACCGCGCCGTAATTGGGGTAGTTGCCCTCTATCAGGCGGCAGATCAGCGTGTAATTCTTCAACTTGAACAGCACGTTCTTGGCGTCGAACGACACCGCCACGTCGTCCTCCTCCTTGAGCAGCACGGTGCGAAGCAGCAGCGCGGGCTTCTTCGGCAGGATGAACGTGGCTTCGAGCGCCTCGTTGTCCGTGTCTACCGTATACTTTACCAGCTTGTGCGCATCGGTGCCGACGAAGGTCGTCAGTTTGGGCGCAATGGCAATGTAAATACCGTTGAGCACAGGGCGCATCTCGTCGTCCGCCGAGGCAAAGATGGTTTTGTTGACGCCGTTGATCAGCGCGTCGACGGCAAACGTGGTCTCGTTGCGCGCCTCGTCCAGCTCGGGCACGGCGGGATAGCTCAACCCCGACGTGCCGGGGATGGCCAGCGACCCGCTCTTCCAGCTGATCTTGATCTCCCACGTCGACTCGTTGGCCTCGATGGTGAGCGGCTGCTCCGAGAACTCTTTGAGCGAGTCGAGCATCAGTTTGGCAGGGGCGGCGATAATGCCCTCCTTTTCGATATTTTCCACCCTGATAACCCCTACCAGCGTGGTTTCGAGGTCGGAGGCCGTGACCTTCAACTGCCCCTCTTTGAGGTCGAGCAGAAAATAGTCGAGGATCGGAAGTGTATTCTTGCTGCTGATCACCTTGCCCGTGGTCTGCAACAGCGACAGCAGGGCCGAACTTGAAATTACGAATTTCATAATGGCTTAAAATTTTGTCAAAATTAGCAAAAATTTACGGCAATTCCGCAAGTCTGTCGAGCGACATTATTATCATATTATCAACAAACGGACTGTAATCGGTTTTCACGTCGAGCGCAACGCGCTGGGCTATAATGGTGCAGATCGTTGCGGCGCGATGGCCCATGAGCCGCGACAGACCTGCCAGGGCCGAACTCTCCATCTCGTAATTTGTTATGTGGCGGCCACGGTAGACGAACGATTCGATCAGCTCGTTCATCTTCGTAAAGGCAGGACGTATCCGCACCCAGCGTCCCTGCGGGGCGTAAAACCCGGGGGCAGAGATGGTTATCCCTTCGATGACGTGCCTTTGGAAGTGGGCGAGAAGCTGGCGGTCGGCGTCGATGAAGTAGGGTTTGGGCAGCAGGTAGTTCCACGACGTGTGCTGGATGAAGGCCTGTTCCATCGCAATGTCGCACACATCGTTACGCCCCTTGTAGAAGTTGAGCAGCCCGTCGAAACCGATCGAGGTGCGGGCGAAAACCATGTCGCCGATGCGCAGGCTCGGATGCAACGCCCCCGACGTGCCGAGGCGCAGCAGGGTGAGCTGCCGTTTCTCCTCGCGTTCGGTGCGGGTTTCGAGGTCGATATTGACCAGCGCGTCGAGCTCGGTGACGACAATGTCGATGTTGTCGGTGCCGATGCCGGTCGATATGACGCTCATCCGCTTGCCCCTGTAAAGGCCGGTCACGGTGCAGAACTCGCGGTTGGAAATTTTCGCCTCGCGGCTGTCAAATTTCGACGCCACCTGCTCCACCCGCCCCGGATCGCCCACGAGGATGATTGTATCGGCAATGTGTTCGGGACGCAGATGAAGGTGGAAAATAGAGCCGTCATCGTTGATAATCAACTCAGAAGTCGGGATTTGTCTCATGCTCAACCATACTTTGTTAATAACATTTTTGCTTCGGTGTGCGAAATTTTCGATAAATGTAGTTATTTTGCATGAATAATCGACGTTTTTTGGGGAAAATTCAAAATAATTATATCTTGCCAACGAAATATCTCCATTTACTATGGCGCTGATCAAATCAATTTCCGGTATTCGCGGCACCATCGGCGGCGCGGCAGGCGAAAACCTCACCCCGACCGACATTGTCCGCTTCACATCGGCCTACGCGCGGCTGTTGCGCGAGCGCGACGGTTCGCAACGGCAGGGCGGCGAAAGGCGTTTGCGGGTCGTCGTGGGGCGCGACGCGCGGATCTCGGGCGAAATGGTGCGTTCGCTCGTCGTGGGTACGCTCATGGGCTGCGGCGTGGAGGTGACGGACGTCGGGCTGTGCACCACGCCGGGGGTGGAAATGGCGGTGGTCGCGCGTCGAGCCGACGGCGGCGTCATCCTGACGGCCAGCCACAACCCGCGTCAGTGGAACGCCCTGAAGCTGCTCGACGGCTCGGGCGAATTTCTCGACGCGGCAGCCGGGGCGCGGTTGCTGGAGCTGGCCGCCGAGGACTGCGAAGAGTTCCCCGACGTAGACAATATCGGACGTTTGACGGGCGATTCGTTTGACGACGAACATATTGCAGCTGTCCTTGCCATGCCGCTGGCCAATGTGGAAGCGGTGCGGGCGCGGCGGTTAAAGGTTGTAGTCGACGCGGTGAACTCCGTGGGAGGCATTGTCGTCCCCGCCCTGCTGCGCGCGCTGGGCGCTGAGATCGTGGAACTTAACTGCGAACCGACGGGCGAATTCGCCCACAATCCCGAGCCGCTGCCCGAAAATCTGGGCGCGATCTCCGCCGCCGTTGTGGCCTCAGGGGCCGATCTGGGCGTGGTTGTCGACCCTGACGTCGACCGTCTGGCGTTGGTGTGCGAGGATGGGACGATGTTCGGCGAGGAGTACACCCTAGTGGCCGTAGCTGACTACGTTCTCGCTCACACACAGGGAAATACCGTCTCGAACCTCAGCTCGTCGAGGGCCCTGCGCGACATTACCCTGAGGCGCGGCGGGTTATACTCGGCGGCGGCGGTGGGCGAGGTGAACGTCGTGGCGCAGATGAAAAGAAGCGGCGCGGTGATCGGCGGCGAGGGCAACGGCGGGGTGATCTACCCTGCGCTCCATTACGGACGCGACGCGCTGGCGGGTATCGCATTGTTTCTCAGTCATCTGGCCTCCTGCAGCGCGGCCTCCGTGTCGGCATTGCGACGCGCCTATCCGCAATATTACATCTCGAAAAACAGGGTCGAGACCGCTCCCGGAACCGATCTTGACGCGCTCCTGGCCCGCGTCAAGGAGAAGTATAAAGACCAGCAGATCACAGACATAGACGGCGTCAAGATAGATTTCCCGACCTCCTGGGCCCACCTCCGCCGTTCAAACACCGAGCCCATCGTGCGCATCTACGCCGAAGGGGCCGATCCCGCCGCCGACGAGGTCGCCAACCGCACCACTGCCGACGCTCTCGCAGAGCAGATAATGAGGGACCTGGCCGGGTAATGCCTGTGCATTCGTCTTCGGAGTGGGTCTTTCACAGTGATTTTTTGAGTGGGGGTTCTCGGAGCGAGTTTTTGAGTGGGTTTTCGAGTGGAGGTTCGAGTGATTTCTCGGAGCGGTTTGAGCGCTTTTTGAGGGCTTGATTAAATCTTGTGGCATTCTTGCCGGCTGATTTTGCCTTGCAGGCCCGTTACGCAGTTGCTGCTACGCACCTCGACAGAGCCAGACGTTCTGCCGAGGCGTAAAAGCGTTCGGCGAGCGTATGCTTGCAACCGAATAATTGCAGTCGAAAGTTTATGGTCTGTCAGTACTATTTCTGTCTGTCGAATTAGACAGACAGAAATAGTGTTAACACACTCTGAAACGCATCTTTCATCCGGCGGAACCTTCGAGAGCGGTCAGTTGGTCGACTGTTTTACGCTCCGTTTTCTGTTGCAGAACCGGCGGCACTGCTGCCTCAGGTCGTAACCGAGCATGGTCCCTAGCATGAAATCCTCCTCCGGCGTGAGCATGTTGAGCGGCTTGTCGATAAAGGCCGATATGGCCTCCAGACAGACCTGCGAACCGAAAAACAGATTGACGTTGCCGTTGGCCGCAACAGGCTGCTCGATATAACTTATATTCTGACTGTCGAGCCGCTGCTTGACAATCCCTGCGCAGGTCGGACAAAGGGTACACAGCGCCAGAGCGCGTATACCCTTGCGGAACTCGTAAATCATGTGCATCACCACGCGCATCTCTCCCATGCTGGAATAAATCTCGGGCCTCATTGCCGTCAGGAGTTCGTTATGGCTTCGATCCACGCTTCGAGCCTCGCACCGGTAGCCTCCGGCGCGCTGTCGTCGACGGTCAGTCCGATAGCCTTGCCATCCTCGAAAGCCCGCGACGAATAGTTGTTGCCGGACAGGTCGATCTGTCCGACAAAGATGCACCCCGTCGCAGCCAACTCGTCGCGGATAATGGCCAGCGCATCGCAGAACGTGTCGGAAAAGCCGCCACTATCGCCACAGCCGAACAGGGCTACCCGTTTGCCGCTCAGGCTGGCCTTCTTCAGTCGGGCGAGAAAGTCGTACCAGTCGTCCTGCAACTCACCGAGCCCCCATGTCGACGAGCCCAGCAGGAGCAATTCGCAGGCCTCGGCATCGGAGATGGTCGCTTTGCTTACTTCGTGAACGGCGGCAACAGCCAGCCCAAGTTTTGTTGCGATCTGTTTGGCAAGCGCGGCGGTATTGCCGGTCGAGCTGCCGTAAAAAATCCCTGTCGTCATTGTTTGCAATTTTTTTCGACAAAGGTAACCTGAATGCGCCGCGCCGTCAATCCCTCAAAATAGCCAAAATAGACCCGCCGCAATCGCTATTTGTCGGGAAAGACCTCTCTTTGTCCGCTTTTGCCGGCACAGTCCTACTGTCTCGACGGCGGGAACTTTCCCTTTTGCGCGGAGTTCACCGGCCAGTATACCTATCCGCTCGCTTGCGCCTGCGCTGCGACCGGATGCGCCCTCTGGCTTGAGAACCCGACGCAAATTAAGTTATCCTCCGGTATGAGGCGCGGCAGGAACGATGCTGCCGATGCTCGGATGATAGCCGAATATGCAACCAGATATTTGGACAGGGCGAAGCTTCATAATCGCCCGACGGAGCAAGTGGAGCGTTTGAAACATCTGTCTCGGGAGCGAGCAATGTACGTTAC
>JAIRQC010000006.1 GCA_031256675.1 Rikenellaceae bacterium | reverse complement strand
TGAAAGGCAAAACGGCAACGAGTGATGTTACCGCGTCTGCGCCGACTGTAGGCCGCCGACCTTTGCAAGACCGAAAAACTCAGGCTAATATCCTTGTAAGTAGCATATTGCCTATATGCTTATCATCAGGCACGCATAATTTTATTCCATTAATTATCATAAATACAAATACTTCCAAAAATTTCCCCGCCCTAGGTATCTCTAATTAGATACGCAAAAATTCAACCTTACTGCGTGGTGATTGCCATATTGTTTTGTTGCGATAGCAGCGTGTGAACTGTGAATCTACCGTCCGATTCACACAATTTTACAGATTACAGAATCCCTCCCTGCACAACAAGATACCTGTACATAAACCACATATACACAAACAGATCGCAAAAACGTCAAAGAGTTTAGGACAAAAATTATTTATTATTCAACTCAATTAAACAACACACAATCAGTCGGCCATGTTAATTTCCTCCAGGAATTTTATTGTTTCTTCCAGCGACAGCGCCTCTTCGACCCTGTGACCGCCGCTGGCCGTGCGCCTTAGCGAACTCAGATAGGCCCCGCTGCCGAGCGCCTCGCCCAGTTCGCGGGCTATCGAACGGATGTACGTCCCCTTGCTGCACTCGATGCGCACCCTCACCGTCGGGTGGTCGTAACTCTCCACGATCATCGAATAGATCTCGATCAGGGCCCGCCTCAACTCCACCTCGCTCCCTTCGCGGGCATATTCATAGGCACGGCGGCCGTCGATCATCTTGGCCGAATAGAGCGGCGGCGTTTGCAGCCGCTCACCGCACAGCCCCTCCAGCGCACGGTCTATCATCTCCCTGTCGATATGTTCGTGCGGGTAGGTGCGATCGACCGGATGCTCCATGTCGTAGCTCGGCGTGGTCGCCCCCAGCACAATATCCGTAACATACTCTTTACGTTCGGCTTGCAGCTCCTCCACCCGCTTCGTCGCCCGCCCCAGGCACACCAGCAGCACACCCGTAGCCAGCGGATCGAGCGTCCCCGCATGACCCACCTTTATCTTGCGGTAGCCCTTGCTCCGCATCCGGAACTTGATCTTCCGAACAACGTCCGACGAGCTCCACCCCGGCGGCTTGTCCACCACCAGCACCCAACCCGCCTCCAGATCGTCCGGCACGCCAACCCTGTTTTTATCTATTACTTTCATCGTATGGACAGAATTGCCGGGCCGCACTAACGACCCGGCAATCAATCACCGGTCTCGCCGGCTGCATGATTTATTTTTCCGTCTCTTTATTTATAAGGTGAAACATTTTGTTCTGGTAGCCGAATATTTTGCCGAACCCCTTGACCTCGTCCCCCGTCCAGTCGCTCATGGTCTCGCCGTAGGCGCCGAACTTTGTGTTGAAGAGGTCGTGGGGGGAGTTGACGCCCACCAGGACAAAACGATAGGGATGCAACTCGACGAAGACCTCGCCGCCCACCGTGCGCTGACTGCTTTCGAGCATGGCCTCGATGTCGCGCATGACGGGGTCGTAATATTGTCCTTCGTGGAGGTAGTTGCCGTAGAATGCGGCGATCTGGTCTTTCCAGAAGAGCTGCCACTTGCCGAGGGTGTGCTTTTCGAGCATGTGGTGGGCTTTGATGATGATCAGCGGGGCGGCAGCCTCGAACCCTACACGCCCCTTGATGCCGATTATGGTGTCGCCGACGTGCATGTCGCGCCCGATGGCGTATGGGGCGGCGATGCGTTGCAGGGCCTGTATCGCCTCCACCGGACGTTCGAACCGCTTGCCGTCCAGCGCGACGAACTCGCCCTTGTCGAAGGTCAGCGTTATTCTGCGCGGTTCGGTCTCGGTGAGTTGCGACGGATAGGCCTCTTCGGGCAGTGTCAGGTTGGAGGTAAGGGTCTCCTTGCCGCCCACCGACGTCCCCCAAAGCCCCTGGTTGATAGAGTATTCAGCCTTTTTGAAGTCGAAGTCGGCCCCGTGCCGCCGCAGGTATTCGATCTCCTCGTTGCGGCCCAACCGTTTCTCGCGGATCAGCGCCAGCACCTCGATTTCCGGGGCTATGATGTTGAATACCATGTCGAAACGGATCTGGTCGTTGCCCGCCCCCGTGCTGCCGTGGCAAAGATAGTCCGCCCCGATCTCGCGGGCGTACACGGCTATGGCCGTGGCCTGCGAGATGCGCTCCGAACTGACAGAAATGGGGTACGTGTTGTTTTTCAACACGTTGCCGAACACCATATAGCGGATCGCACGGCTGTAATAGTCGTCCGTAACGTCCAGCGCCACATAGCTTTTCACCCCCAACGCCCGTGCGCGACGTTCGATGGTCGCCAGCTCTTCGTCCGAAAACCCGCCCGTGTTCGCCAGGGCCGCGTGTACCTCCAACCCCATCTCACGGGCCAGGTACACGGCGCAATAGGAGGTGTCAAGCCCCCCGCTGAACGCCAAAACAACTTTTTCCATATCTTCGTTTCAATTTTTTCTCGCCTGAGCGTCAATGCCCCGGGGGCGACGACTGCGGCGACGTCGCCGGCGCGCTACCCGTCAGGCAAAGTCTGCAAGACGGCAATTGCGCCCGGCAAACTTAATCAAACTCTAAAAATCCTCCGGTTTTTCCGCCTTGATCCTGTCCTTTGCCGGGTCGAACAGCATGGCCGTGCAGAGACAGTTGCGCCGCTCCTTGCTTTGCAGTATGGGGTAGTTGACGCAGCTGCGGCACCCTTTCCAGAATTCCTCGTCGTCGGTCAGTTCGGAGTAGGTCACCGCCTTGTAACCCAGCTCGTTGTTAATGTTCATCACGGCCAGTCCGGTCGTAAGGCCGAAGAGCTTTGCGTCGGGGAACTTTTTGAGCGAGAGGAAAAATGTCATCGTCTTGATGGCCTTTGCCAGCCCCATCCTTCGGAATACGGGGTTTACGATGAGGCCGGAGTTTGCCACGAAATCGCCGTGTCCCCACGATTCGATGTAACTGAACCCAGCCCAGGCGCCGTCCCTGTGGAGGGCGATTACGGCCTTGTTCTCGCGAATTTTTGAGGCGACATACTCTGGCGAACGCTTGGCTATGCCTGTTCCGCGGGCTTTGGCCGACTCCTCCATCTCGCGACAGATCGTTTCGGCGAATTGAACGTCGTCTTCGCGGGCTACCCTTATTTCAAAGTCGTTAAGAGTCATTTCTGCATCGGAAAATTTTGGCCTGCAAAATTAGCGTAAAATTATGCGTTTTCCAAGCATGGGGAGATAAAAATAGGCGGGACGACAAAGTATTGCCGCCAATTACGTATGCGAGGCTCTGTTTTCGCCCCATAAACGGCGAAGATGAATAAGGGTTGGACAAATTCTTAAATAATTTTATTAATTTTGTGGCTCCAAAAGCGTGACGAAAACCAGAAAATATATAGAATTATGGCAAAACAGAATCGGGAGAAGCTTTTCGCCGAATTTCCGCCGGTGGCTACCGAACAGTGGGAGAAGGTGATAGAGGCCGACCTCAAAGGCGCGGACTATCAGAAAAAACTCGTCTGGCGCACGGCGGAGGGGTTCAGCGTGCGGCCCTACTATCGCGCCGAAGATCTGAAACAGATCGCCTTTGCAGACTCCGCAAGCGGGGAGTTCCCGTTCGTGCGCGGGGTGAAAAAGTGTAACGGATGGAAGGTGCACCAGACCATCGACGTACTCTCCGCAGGAGAGGCCAACAGGCAGGCGCTCAACGCCCTCGCCGCGGGCGTCGAGTCGCTGGGCCTCTCCATCCTGACGCCGGAGTTCACCGCCGCCGACCTCGACGCGCTGCTCGACGGCATAGACATTGCCGCCACCGAGCTGGTCTTCTGCGGTCCGGAGGTGGTCAAGGTTGCCGAACTGGCCGTCGAAAAGGCCAAAGGGGTGGAGGAGGCCAAAATGAGCTTCATTATCGACCCGATAATCAATGGGTTGTCGCTGCGCGGGGCGACCGCGTTGCCATCCATTGACGACAGGATCGCCGACATTGTCGCGCTGGTCGGGAAAGGGGGCAAAAAGATGCGTTTCGCCGCCGTCGGAGGCCACCACATCCACAACTCGGGGGCTGCCATAACCCAGGAACTCGCCTTTGCGCTGGCCGCCGGACACGACTATCTCGTGAAGCTGACGGAGGCGGGGCTCGCCGTCGACGAAGCCGCCCGGACAATCCGTTTCTCGCTGGCCGTCGGGGCCAATTACTTCATGGAGATCGCCAAGATGCGCGCCGCCAGAATGCTGTGGGCCAACATCGTAGCGCAGTACAACCCGAACAGGGGCTGCGCGGCCAAAATGCGCATCCACGCCGTCACCTCGCGCTGGAACATCTCGGCTTACGACCAGTATGTCAACATGCTGCGCGGCGCGACGGAGGCCATGAGCGCAACCGTCGGAGGCGTTCACTCGCTGGAAGTAACGCCGTTCGACGCCGCATACGGCAAGCCAACCGACTTCTCGTCGCGCATCGCCCGCAACGTCCAGCTGCTGCTCAAGAACGAGTCGCACTTCGACCGCGTCGCCGACCCCGCCGGGGGCTCCTACTACATCGAGAACCTCACCGCCGCCATAGCCGAAAGTGCATGGAACCTCTTCAAGGAGGTCGAAAGCAGGGGCGGTTACATCGAGGCCTTCAAGGCGGGCTTCATACAGGACGCCGTAGAGGCCTCCGCCGCCAAACGCGACATGAACATCGCCACACGTCGCGAAATACTCGTCGGCACAAACCAGTATCCCAACTTCGAGGAGAAGGCCGCCAAAGAGGTCGACTTCCATACTATCGGCGTCAGGGCCGCCTGCGGCTGCGGCTGCGAACGCTCCTCGCTCCGCGTGCTGAAACCCTATCGCGGCGCGCTGGCCTTCGAAGAGTTGCGTTTGCAGGTCGACCGCAGCGGGCGCAACCCACGGGCATTCATGCTCACGTGCGGTTCGCTCGCAATGGCCCGCGCCCGCGCCCAGTTCTCGTCGAACTTCTTCGCCTGCGCCGGCATTCGCATAATCGACAACAACTTCTTCGCCTCGGTCGAAGAGGGTTGTCGCGCCGCGCTCGAATCCGGCGCCGAGATCGTAGTGGTCTGCGCCTCCGACGACGATTACGCCGCGGCCGCCCCGCAGGTCAGGCAGATCGTCGGCGACAGGGCAATAGTCGTCGTCGCCGGGGCCCCCGCCTGCCAGAGCGAACTCGAAGCACAGGGTATCAAAAACTTCATCTCCGTGCGCAGCAACCTGCTCGAAACCCTGAGGGAGTACGTTCGGATGCTGAATATATAGGGCTCTCTTTTTTAGCCGACGCCAGGCCGGGGGCCATCGAACAGGTTCGAAATGGCCGAGACGCAAAGCAGGAAACCAGGCAAAGCGCAGGTAAAAGAGAACAAAAAAAGTAAAAAACGATGAGAGCACAATTCGATAAATTGAGTTACAGGGGTGCGGTGGCCGAGGGCTGTTGCGCCAAAAAGGAGGGCTGCGGCCAGGAGGAGTGGCTGACAGCGGAGAAGATCGCGGTCAAGGGCAGCTATACGGCCAAGGATTTGGAGGGAATGGAACATCTGGGCTACGCGGCGGGTATCGCCCCGTTCCTGCGCGGGCCGTACAGCACGATGTACGTCATGCGTCCGTGGACAGTGCGCCAGTATGCCGGTTTTTCGACGGCGGAGGAGAGCAACGCCTTCTATCGCAGGAACCTGGCTTCGGGACAGAAAGGCCTCTCGGTGGCTTTCGACCTGGCCACGCACCGCGGCTACGACGCCGACCACCCGAGAGTGGTCGGCGACGTGGGCAAGGCAGGGGTGTCGATCTGCTCGGTGGAGGATATGAAGGTGCTCTTCGACGGCATCCCGCTCGACCGCATGTCGGTGTCGATGACCATGAACGGGGCGGTTCTGCCGGTGTTGGCGTTCTATATCGTGGCGGGGCTCGAGCAGGGCTGCACGCTCGACCAGCTGTCGGGAACGATCCAGAACGACATCCTGAAAGAGTTCATGGTGCGCAACACCTATATCTACCCGCCGGAATTTTCGATGAAGATCATCGCCGACGTTTTTGAATACACCTCGCGCAACATGCCCAAATTCAACTCGATCTCCATCTCCGGCTACCACATGCAGGAGGCGGGGGCGACGGCGGACATCGAGCTGGCCTACACGCTGGCCGACGGTCTGGAATACCTGCGGGCGGGAGTCAACGCCGGAATGACCATCGACTCGTTCGCGCCGCGCCTGTCGTTCTTCTGGGCCATCGGCATGAACCACTTCATGGAGATCGCCAAGATGCGCGCCGCCCGACTGCTGTGGGCCAAGATCGTCAACAGCTTCGGGCCGAAAAACAGCAAGTCGCTGGCCCTGCGCACCCACAGCCAGACCTCGGGATGGTCGCTGACGGAGCAGGATCCGTTCAACAACGTGGCACGCACCGCCATCGAAGCTATGGCGGCGGCGCTGGGGCACACCCAGTCGCTGCATACCAACGCGCTGGACGAGGCTATCGCCCTGCCGACCGACTTTTCGGCACGCATCGCCCGCAACACGCAGCTCTACATTCAGGAGGAAACCGACATCTGCCGTCAGGTCGACCCGTGGGCCGGTTCGTACTACGTCGAGAGCCTCACCGAGGAGCTGGCCCACCGCGCATGGGAGCTGATCGAGGAGGTCGAAAAGCTGGGCGGCATGGCCAAAGCCATCGAGACCGGCATCCCCAAGATGCGCATCGAGGAGGCGGCGGCACGCAAGCAGGCACGCATCGACTCGGGCGCCGAGGCGATCGTCGGACTGAACAAATATCGCCTCGAAAAGGAGGAACCGATCGACATCCTCGCCGTGGACAACACCGCGGTGCGCCTGTCGCAGATCAAGCGGCTCGAAACCCTGCGCGCCTCGCGCGACGAAGCAGCCGTCAAAAAGGCGCTTGCAGCCATCACGAAGTGCGTCGAGAGCAAGCAGGGCAACCTGTTGGAGCTGGCCGTCGAAGCGGCTAAGGTCCGCGCGACGCTCGGCGAGATCTCTTATGCCTGCGAGGAGGTCGTGGGACGCTACAAGGCGGTGATACGTTCTATTTCGGGAGTTTATTCGGCAGAGGTGAAGACAGACAGCGATTTTGCCCGGGCCAGGGAGATGGTCGGGGAGTTTGCGGCCAGAGAGGGACGTCAGCCGCGCATAATGATAGCCAAGTTGGGGCAGGACGGTCACGACCGCGGTGCAAAGGTGGTTGCGACGGGTTACGCCGACATCGGCTTCGACGTCGACATGGGGCCGCTGTTCCAGACCCCGGCCGAGGCGGCCAAACAGGCGGTGGAGAACGATGTGCACATCGTAGGCGTGTCGTCGCTCGCTGCGGGCCACCTGACGCTGGTGCCGCAGATCATCGCCGAGCTCGGCAAGCTGGGTCGCGAGGATATTATCGTCATCGTGGGCGGCGTAATCCCTCAGCAGGACTACGCCCAGCTTTACAAGGATGGCGCGGCAGCCATCTTCGGCCCCGGAACACCCATCGCCACCGCCGCCATCAAAATGATGGAGATACTGAACCGGTAGGGATTGATGTTTTTCACGTGCGGCAGCCTGCTGCCGCACGTGAAAAACATTTTATGAATGTCCGTCCGCATGTGTGCCTGAAAACAGTTGCAAAGTCCTGTCGTTTAGTTTGCTTCTGTGGTCTGATTTGAGGGTCTGATTTGGCGCCCTGTTTCAGGGTCTGCTTTGTCGCCCTTCTTCGGGGTCTGCTTTACGCAATTTTTTTGGCCCTGCTTTACACAAAAAAGTGATACCGAGGATATTGTCGCTTTTCAGGTATACATACTTTTTAGGAGGCGGCCTCAAAAGTCTTAGTTACCGCCATTGCGATGGTGTTATGCGAAGCAATCCGACGAGGCTATGGCTGATCGCTCCGCTCCGCCCGCAATGACGTTGAGGCAGGCTTTTGCTGGTTATTCCGCTGCGGGAGGGCGGGGGGAGATTATTTTTGTTAATCTGGGGTTATCA
This sequence comes from Rikenellaceae bacterium, assembly GCA_031256675.1. GTDB lineage: Bacteria > Bacteroidota > Bacteroidia > Bacteroidales > Rikenellaceae > JAIRQC01. Next base: position 64 of record JAIRQC010000006.1, on the reverse strand, counting down.
TCAAGAAATTCATATGTACTCCCATCCAAATCGGCAATGAAACCTTTGGGATATTCAAGTATTT
>JAIRQC010000004.1 GCA_031256675.1 Rikenellaceae bacterium | reverse complement strand
AGGGATAATTCGTCTTTTTAGCCTCGACGTTGAGGCGGCTGAGTTGACTGTTGTTTTGCGGCCAACCGTTAACAGGGTTTTCCATAAACTTCGCGAGCTGATTGTCGAGCTTTGCGAAGACGAGAGCCAGTTCGAGAATGGAGATGTCGCACTCGACGGGAGCTGTTACGACGCTCGTCGAGTGCGTGGGATTCGTGGTCGCGGAGCGCTGGGCAAAACGCCTGTTTTCGGGGCGCTGAAACGGGGAGACAAAGTGTGCGCTTAATTTGTTAAGAACTGTTCGATGAGCGAGTTGATACCAATTATCAAAGCTCGTGCCGACCCCTCGACGGCAGTCTGTATCGACGTTTTCAAGACCCGTGGCGCCCTGTCAACTATGAGTACAAAAAACATTTCAGGGTCAAGCATGGCAACAATCAATTTGCTAACGGAGCAACCACACGTTCTACATCCACATAAAATGTGAATTTAGATGCAATTACAAAAATCAAAATTTATATCTGTTTTTTTTCAAAAATATAAGAAATAAATATTTATTGTGATCTTGAACTGATATTAAACAGACCCTTAAATTAACCTTGATTGATCTTTCCTCATGCAGTTGACTTGGAATTTTCTGTCCAGCCCCTTGTTTTTTCGATTTATATTTGTACATTTGCAACCGGAATATATTTGCAACGATGCGACAACTGAATATTAATAACCTGTGGTGGTGGCGCTTACATCTTTCGGATAGTGAGTGACTTTATCGTGCGTATAGTTGAAACCGAAATATGCAGGGGCTGTCGAACTCACGACAGCCCCTCTTTTTATACTGAAAACCATGAGCAACAATGTGAACGAAAAAGGCTACTACGGAGCCTTCGGCGGGGCCTACATCCCGGAAATCCTCCACCGCAATATCGAACAATTGCGCGAAAACTACCTGAATATCATGGAGGAAGCCGATTTTCAGAAAGAGTTTCGCGCTCTGTTGCGCGACTACGTGGGACGTCCCTCGCCGCTCTACCTCGCCAGACGGCTGTCCGAACGTTACGGCGCGCGGATCTACCTCAAACGCGAAGACCTGAACCACACCGGCGCACACAAAATCAATAACACTGTGGGCCAGATACTTCTGGCGCGGCGAATGGGCAAGACACGCATCATTGCCGAGACCGGCGCGGGGCAGCACGGCGTGGCGACGGCGACGGTATGCGCATTGATGGACATGCGGTGCGCGGTCTACATGGGAAGCACCGACATGGCCCGCCAATCGCTGAACGTCAGGAAGATGGAGATGCTGGGCGCAGAGGTGCGGCCGGTCGACAGCGGCAATCGCACCCTCAAAGACGCCACCAATGAGGCTATTCGCGACTGGTGCTGCAATCCGGCTGATACTCATTATATTATCGGCTCCGTCGTCGGCCCGCACCCCTATCCCGACATGGTTGCGCGTTTTCAGTCGGTCATCGGCGAGGAGATTCGCGCGCAACTGCTTGAAAAAGAGGGCCGCGACTACCCCGATTATCTCGTGGCCTGCGTGGGCGGGGGGAGCAATGCCGCCGGAACGTTCTACCCCTATCTCGACGAACTTCGGGTGCAACTCATTGAGGTAGAGGCGGCTGGCGACGGCGTAGACACCGACCGGACTGCCGCCACCATTCGTCGCGGCCGCGAGGGGATCATCCACGGCAGCCGCACCCTGGTGATGCAAAACGCTGACGGTCAGATCGAAGAGCCATATTCGATCTCCGCCGGCCTCGATTACCCCGGCATCGGCCCCATGCACGCCAATCTGGCCGCCAACGGTCGCGCCGAAGTACTGTCGGCCACTGACAATGAAGCGCTAAGCGCCGCTTTCGAGCTGACGCGCACCGAGGGGATCATCCCCGCGCTCGAATCGTCACACGCGCTAGCCGCGCTGCCCCTGCTCGCTCCCCGTTTCAGGCCTGACAATGTGGTTGTTGCGACCCTTTCAGGCCGCGGCGACAAGGATATGGAAACTTATGTAAACAATTACAAATTATGAGAATAGAGACAGTTTCGCGGACGCTGCCCGCTGATATTCAGACCCCTGTGGGGCTCTATCTGAAAGTGCGCGACCTATACCCGCGCTCGGCGCTGCTCGAAAGCTCCGACTACCACTCCTCCGAGAACAGCTACTCGTTCATTGGCGTCGGCCCGCTGGCGAGTTTCACCGTGCAGGATGGCCGCGTCGCCGAACTTTATCCGTCGGGCCGCAGCGAGAGCTACCAGCTCGTTCAGGGCGAACGCACGCTCGAAGTCGCTCTTAATGAGTTTCTTGGCCGGTTCGAGGTCGCAGGCGAACAACAGGGCAAGGGGCGGCTGAACGGCTTTTTCGGCTACACCTCCTACGACGCTATCCGATATTTCGAGAACGTCGTCCCCTCGTCGACAGAGGTCGGCTCGCTGCCCGAGCTGTGCTATATTCTCTATCGTTTCGTCATAGCTGTCAACCACTTGCGCAGCGAGATGACCATCACCGAGAACATTCCCGAGGGTGGCCGCACGGAGACGGACGAGCTGATCTCGGTGCTCGAAAGCCGCAATTTTCCGCTCTATGACTTTCATTCGGAGGGAGAGGTTGTCTCGCCCGTCACCGACGACAAATATATGGAGATGGTGCGGCGCGGCGTCGGCCACTGCCTGCGCGGCGACGTGTTCCAGATCGTCCTCTCGCGCCGCTTCGAGCAGCGTTTCACCGGCGACGATTTCCGTGTTTACAGGGCGTTGCGCTCCGTAAATCCCTCGCCCTATTTGTTTTACTTCGACTTTGGCTCCTACCGGATCTTCGGCTCCTCGCCCGAGACCCACCTGCGCGTCGAGGGCGACCGCGCCACAATCGACCCCATCGCCGGGACGCTGCCACGCACGGGCGACGACGAACGCGACGAGGAGCAGGCACGCCGTCTGCTGGCCGACCCGAAGGAGAACGCCGAACATGTGATGCTGGTCGATCTGGCCCGTAACGATTTGAGCCGCAACGCTTCGGACGTTCAGGTGGCCAGCTACAAACAGGTGCAGTTCTATTCGCACGTCATCCACATGGTTTCGCGCGTCACCGGCCGTATCGCGCCGGAGATCAACCGTATAGCCCTGTTTGCCGGAACTTTCCCCGCCGGGACGCTCTCCGGGGCCCCGAAGGTGCGAGCGATGCAGCTTATCGACGAGATTGAGCGTCACCCGCGCGGCTTTTACGGCGGCTGCATAGGCGTGATAGGCTTCGACGGCTCTATGAACCAGGCTATTACAATTCGTTCGTTCCTCAGTCGCGGCAACCGCCTCTGTTTTCAGGCCGGGGCTGGCGTCGTCGCCAAATCCGACCCGGCAAGCGAACTGGCCGAGGTCAACAACAAGCTGGGCGCGCTGCATCGTGCAATAGAAATAGCTAATAAACCGTGAGTTATGAAAATATTGGTGCTTGACAACTACGACTCCTTCACCTTCAACCTCGTGCATGCCATCCGGCAGTTGGGTTACGCCGACGTGGAGGTCTTCCGCAACGACCGCATCGACCTCGACAGGGTCGCCGCTTACGACAAGATCGTCCTCTCGCCTGGGCCGGGCATACCCTCCGAGGCGGGCATAATGCTCTCGCTCATCGAGCGTTACGCTCAGGATAAGAGTATTCTCGGCGTTTGCCTCGGCCATCAGGCCATCGGCGAGGCTTTCGGCGCGACGCTCTTCAATCTGCCCGAAGTCTACCACGGCGTGTCGACCTCCGTGCGCCTGGTTGCGGACGATCCCATTTTCAGCGGGCTGCCAACATGCTTTGAAACAGGGCGTTACCACTCGTGGATCGTCGCCCGCGAAGGCTTCCCGTCCTCCGAACTCGAAATAACCGCCGAGGATGCCGCAGGCAACATCATGGCCCTTCGCCACCGCCACTACGACCTCCACGGCCTGCAATTTCACCCCGAATCGGTGTTGACGCCGCTCGGAATACAAATGATCGAAAACTTTTTAAGGATATGAAACAGCTGCTATACAGGCTTTTCGAGCATCAAAGCCTCGATCGGGAGACCTCGCGGGAGGCGCTCGTCAGGATGTCGCACGGGGAGTATAACCAGGAGCAGATCGCGGCTTTCATCACGGTTTTTCTGATGAGGAGCATCACGATCGAAGAGCTGGCCGGGTTCAGGGACGCGCTGCTGGAGATGCGCGTGCCGGTAGATCTGTCTGATTATGACGCGATTGACATCGTGGGCACGGGTGGCGACGGCAAAAATACGTTCAATATCTCGACCGCGGCGTGCGTAACGGTGGCCGGAGCGGGCTATAACGTTGTGAAACACGGCAATTACGGCTCTACGTCGGTCAGCGGAGCGTCGAACGTGATGGAGGCGCACGGGGTGAAATTCACGCGCGACGTCAACCTGATGCGCCGCTCGCTCGACGAGTGCCGCTTCGCCTACCTGCACGCGCAGTTTTTCAACCCGGCGTTGAAGGTGGTAGCGCCTGTGCGTAAAGCGTTGGGAGTGAGGACGTTCTTTAACATGCTCGGCCCGCTTGTCAACCCGACGATACCCCGCCGCCAACTGTTGGGGGTGTACAATCTGAAACTGGCGCGGCTCTATAACTATTTGTATCAGCAGAGCGCAACTGCCTATACCATAGTCAATTCGCTTGACGGTTACGACGAAGTTTCGCTCACTGCCGAGTTCAAGGCGCTCGACGTCAATGGCGAGGCGATCTATTCGCCTGAGGAACTGGGCTTTGCGCGCTGCTCGGAGGCCGATCTGCATGGCGGGACGACGGTGGAGGAGGCCGCGGCGATCTTCGACCGCGTGTTGGAGGGGCGGGCCACCGACGCGCAGGCTAACGCTGTGATAATCAACGCTGCATTCGCCATACGGACTATCGCGCCGACAAAATCGCTCGCCGAGTGCATCGCCGAGGCGCGCGAGTCGATCGCCAGCGGCAGGGCCATGAAGTGTCTGCGGCGTTTTCTGGAGATAAATTCGTGAAGCGATGAATATTCTGGATACGATACTGGAAACCAAGCGACTGGAAGTTGCGGGGCTGTCCTTTGCGGAGCTGCGTCGGCGCGCGGAAGAGGTTGAGAGGCCGACCGTCCCGTTTGCCGGAGCTGTTGCTCGCTCAATGGCCCCCTCGTCGGGCACGGTGGCCGGGACGCATAATATACCGGCCGCCGCGCCCCAAAATACTCCTTCGATCATTGCCGAATTTAAGCGTCGGTCGCCATCGAAAGGCTTTATAAATGAGAATGTTGACCCTGCAACGGCCATCCGCGGCTATGCGGCGGCGGGTGCGGCAGCCATCTCCGTGCTCACCGACCGCGACTACTTCGGCGGCTCGCTGAACGACCTTGTCGCTGCGCGTGCCGTGACGGCTAAACCACTGTTACGCAAGGATTTCGTCATAGATCCCGTACAGATCTGCGAGGCGTGCATCGCTGGGGCCGACGCTGTGCTGCTGATCGCCGCCGCGCTCGCTCCGACACAGTGCGCCGAACTGGCCGAATTTGCTCATAGCCTGCAACTTGAAGTGTTGTTGGAGATACATGACGAAACGGAACTGGGCCATCTGAACCCGTTCGTCGACGCGGTGGGGGTGAACAACCGCGACCTGACCACTTTCGTAACGGATACTGCCGTGTCGCTCAGACTGATAGAGCTGCTGCCCGCTGGTCCGGCGCGCATATCGGAGAGCGGCATTTCCGAGCCTGAAACCGTGCGCAGGCTGCACCGCGCGGGCTTCGACGGCTTTCTGATGGGGGAGAATTTCATGAAGCGGCCCGACCCCGCTGCGGCGTTGCAACAATTTGTCAGTGAGCTATGAAGGTGAAAGTATGTGGAATGCGCGACCCGGGGAATATCGCGGAGGTGGCGGCGTTGGAGCCTGATTACATGGGCTTTATCCTCTTCGACCGTTCGCCGCGCTATGCCAGTGCGACGCCGGGCGGGGCTTTGCGTCACCTGCCGGAGAGCATATGCAAGGTGGGGGTGTTTGTCGATGCGACCTGTGATGCGGTGTATGAGGCTGTTGCGCGGTGGCGTTTCGACGCCGTGCAGTTGCATGGCGTCGAAACGCCCGAACTCTGCGCCGCCGTCCGCAAGTTGTGTCCGGTGATCAAGGCGATCTGGGTGGCCTCGGAGAGAGCAGCTCCCGTGGCGCCCGTTGTTGGACTCTACGCCGATTCGGTTGATTATCTGTTGTTTGATACCCATACGCCGAACTACGGCGGGTCGGGACGGCAGTTCGACTGGGATGTGCTGGACGATTACGACGGCGCGAAACCGTTTTTCCTCGGCGGCGGCGTTGGCCCGAAAGATGCAGAACGTATAAATGCGGTGAAAATCAGCTCTCTGCACGCCGTCGACCTTAACAGCCGCTTCGAAACCGCGCCCGGGATAAAAGACGCAGCGGCACTTGCAAAATTCATAAAATCAGTAAGATATGAACAGGATTAAAGAATTGTTCGCCCGCAAACCCAAAGGCATTCTGTCGGTCTACTTCACGGCCGGTTATCCGCAAAAAGAGAGTACGGTGCAGATAATCGGAGAGTTGGAGCGGCAGGGGGTGGATATGGTGGAGATCGGAATACCGTTTTCCGACCCGATGGCCGACGGGCCTGTAATTCAGCAGAGTAGCGGGGCGGCCCTCGCCGGAGGCATGACGCTTGCCGGACTTTTCGACCAGCTGCGCGACGTCCGCCGCGACGTGAAGCTGCCGCTTGTCATGATGGGTTACCTGAACCCCGTGATGCAGTACGGTTTCGAGCGTTTTTGCCACGACTGCGCCGACGCGGGCATCGACGGGCTGATCCTTCCCGATCTACCGTTCGACGAGTACGTCGCTGAGTACAAGCCTGTTGCAGACCGACACAATCTTAGCGTCATCATGCTCGTCACCCCCGAAACCTCGACCGAGCGCATCAGGCTGATCGACAGCCACACCGACGGTTTTATATATATGGTGTCGGCGGCCTCGACCACCGGCGCGCGCGAGAGTTTCGACGGGGCGACGCTCGAGTACATGCGCCGTGTCGCAGATCTCGGCCTGCGCAACCCCCGTCTTGTGGGTTTCGGTATCTCCAATCCGGCCACTTACGCCGCCGCGCAGGCCCACGCCGACGGGGCGATAGTCGGCAGTGCGTTCATCCGGCTGCTCGGCTCCGAGCCCACGGTGCAGAAGGCGGTGGAGAGGCTGCTGGAGAAACTGGGGAAGTAAGCGTGGTCGGAGTGGCCTGGGAGGTAAAAAACGAAACCGTCCGTTATGTATGACTTGCTGCTTTCGCGGCCAGGGAGTTTGTTGTCGCATCCAGTGTTATATGATTTAATTCAAAATTTTCGTGCGCAGATTTCGGGAGCCAAATTCAGGAGGGTTTTGCGGTTGTTTTGCACGGATGTGAAGGCTAAAAAAGCGGCTGAATTGACTTGTGTTTTGCACGTCAACCGATTTTAAGCGAATCTCCGCGAGCGGATTGCCGAACTTTGCGAGGGTGAAAGTCCGTTCGAGAACTGCGAGGTCGAACTGGACGAGCGACGAAATAATTCTCGTCGAGTTCGGGGAATCCGGGGCCGCGGAGCACAAGGCAAGACGCCTGTGTTCGGGATGCTGAAACGGGGAGACACAATACATTCAAATTGTTAAGAACTGTTCGATAAGCGAGTTGACGCCTGTTATCAAAGGTCATGCTGCTCCCTCGGCGGTGGTTTCAAGGCCTGTGATAGGCTGCTCAACTATGGCTGCAAAAAGCATTTCAGGGCCAGGCATGGCGACAATGAGCTTGTGCTCAGACACAACAATATCAACGGTATCGAGAACTCCCTGGGACTATGCAAAGTATGGCTTTCCAGGTTCCGCGGAGTGCATAAACAAACGTTCTATCTTAACATCAAAGAGTGAGAGCGCCGATACAACTATAAAAATATTTACCTGATTTTGCTCAAAAACCTCAGAAAAATCCGCTAAAAGTTATCTTTTATTAACAACATATTACCAGCGCAACATTGCATAACGCCACTATTTCCAACCTTTAATTCATTTTTATGATAAAATGAAAGATTTAATCGAATATTTAGGGATTTCAAAAAATTGATTATTTTTGCATCGGGTTATTTGAGCTAATGCAAAACACAGTGATTTGCAGTATCTTAAACATAACTTATCCGTAAGTTGGCGCCGCCCGGTCTGTCGCAGATCCATGTGTGGTCAAAGTGAGGATTTGTCAAAAAAGACAGGACAAAAAAGCCATGCAGGATTTTATTACCGGATTGATCGTTGGCGGGTGCCTGATGCTGGCGGCGGGCGTGGCGTGGCGGAGGCTTCGCGGACGCGGGCGCGATTGCTGCGACGGCAGCGGGGATTGCCCTTTACGAAATGGCTGCGAACGGCAACGTCGGAAAGGCAAACAGAAAAGATAGCCGCGCCGTCCTGAATGTTTGATCTCCCGAGGGCGGGTTTGCGAAACCGATACTCCCGCTCCCACCGCCGCCGCAGAATCACATCAATCCCCGCTGCTGCGTGCTGAATCGCAACAAGCCTCTCCCGTCACTGCGTGCGGAACCGAGGCTCCATCTCAGCGTGCGGAACCGCATCAATCCGAACAGGTTTATACCTTAGGCAACATTCTATCGCAGGAAGCGGTAAAAAACGCCCAGGGGCAACGCTTTGCCGGCGCGATCGGGGATGTAGAGTTCGCCGAACTCCTCGCGTTGCTGCTCGCCGAAGAGCTGATTGACCAGCCCTCTGGCCAGCAGGGCGGATAATCCCATCGAGTATAAATTCAGCAGTAATAGTGAGTTGAGAGGCTCTAACAGCCGTGCGCAATCGGCGAGCAGGGGGTTTATATGCTGCTCGAGCACCCATTTTTCGCCGTCGGGGCCGCGTCCGTAGGCGGGGGGATCGAGGATGATGGCGTCGTAGCGGCGACCGCGGGCCACTTCGCGCCTGACGAACTTGGCCGCATCGTCCACAATCCACCGCACACCGTCGAGGCCGCTGCGTTCGAGGTTCTCGCGCGCCCAGCTAACCACCTGCTTCACAGAGTCCAGATGCGTCACTTCGGCCCCTGCGGCGCGCGCGGCGAGCGTCGCCCCCCCGGTATATGCAAACAGGTTCAGCGCTCTGGGTGGCCTGCCGAGACGTGCGGCCATGTCGCGAAGGCTGTCGTAGAGAAAACCCCAGTTGGCCGCCTGCTCCGGAAACAGCCCCACATGTTTGAACGTGGTGAGTCCCAGCCGCATGGAGAGCGACATGCCTTTATAGCGGTAGCCTGTCCACCACTGCTCCGGCATCCCCGGGCGGCAAATCCACTCGCCGCGTTCGTCGCTGCGAGCGTCCCTGCGAAAGGCAGCGTCCGCCCGTTCCCATTCGCTCGCAGGGAGGGACTTGTTCCACAACGCCTGCGGCTCGGGCCGCGCAACCACGAAACGTCCGAAGCGTTCGAGCTTCTCGCCCCCGCCACTGTCTATCAATTCATAATCAACCCATTGAATGGGAGTTAATAACTGTGGGGAGGTCATATTTTCAATTTTTCGGCGGCGGATAGCAGCATTGGGTTGCCTGACCGGCGGGCGGCGGCTATGGCGGCTACGACGGGTTTGCGAAGCCAGTGTGGAGGCCCGCCCGACAATGCGCGGGCGCGGAGAAGGGACATCATTGCGCAATACAGCAGCAGTTCGGAACGTTGCGACCATTCGAGGAACGCCTCCCACGCCAGCGGCGAGCGTCCGACGAGTGCGAAAGCGAGATATTCGGCCACCTCGCTGCATGCTACCCCTGTGGCCCAGAACGGCAGGTCGGCGAGGGTTAGCCGTGCGGGGTCGGCGATGAACAGCGCGGAGAGTTGCAACTCGCGCACAGGCTGAACGTAAAGATACTTGGCCAGCGGGTCGTTGGGGGCGTAACGGGCGGCGATGGCGCGAATGTCGGCTGTCGAGACGCCGTAACTGAGCGGGTAGACTATTCCCCTGCGCTCCATGCTCTCCACCACGGCGCCGTTCATCTCGCGCCTGAGCCGTGATAGCAGCCGCTCCGCCTCACGGGCAAGCTCCTCCTGCGACGCAATCCATGCCCCGTCTCCCGGGGCCCACGTTTCCGTGACAGCCGCCGCAACTTTGTCTTCCGCGGCGGACATTTCTGCCCTGCTTCCTGAAACAGCAAGTGCCGCCTCGTCTTTCGGGGTGGATATTCCCGCTTCGCTTCCTGAAACTGCGAGTACTGCCCCGTCTCCCGAGACAGCCATCCCCGCTCCGTCTCCCGGGGCCCCCGTTTCCGTGACAGCCGTCGCAACTTTGTCTTTCGGGGCGGCCGTCACTGTGCCACCTCTATTATCCGTCCGTACTGATAGAGCGGCAACCGGCTTGTTACCAGCACCGTAGCTCCGTCGACAACGCGGCACTCCATCACCGCCGGCATGAGGTAACTGTCTATCGAAGTGTACTTTTTGGGCAGCTGTTCCTGCCGGAAATCTATCTTCTGCTCGCGCAGTTCGAGGGTCAGCGGTCGACCGTCCGTGGCCTCGGCGTCGAGCGGCCCGTCGGTATCCGAGAACCGCAACACGGTAAAACTCAACTTCCTACCGTCCGGAATAACCTCGAACGTGCGGACAATCTGCCGCGTGAACTGCTTGCCGAAGAACAGCGTCAGGTACTCCTCCTCCATGCGCCGCAACTCCTCGACAGCCGCCGCAAAACCAGCCCCTGCCGTCGCATCCGAATATGTAAGCAGCTCCATGCGATGTTTGCGCAGCGCGAAGATCGTTTTGGCGGCGTCGGCGGCCATCTCCTCGACGCTCTTGCCAACCGCCGCCGTCACATTCACCGGCAGTCGCACGAAGCCGGTGTCGCTCTCCAAATGTCGGGCCGTTTTCGGCTCGGAAACGGTGATTGCAGGCAGCGCAGGCTGCGGCGACAGATATGGCATTGCCGTCGGTATCAGGTCCATACGCGGGTCTACGCCCTCGATGGTCGCCCCCGTCAGCGTATAGTTCTCCTTGTCGGTCAGCGGCGCGATCACCCCCAGATACTTCTGGCTGTAACGCGAATAGGGCCCCTTGCGCACCGACTCCTGCCGCACCGTAACGGTCACCCGCACAGCAGTTTGCGGGTTCACAAACGTACAGTTGCTGCCCGTCTCGATCATCCCGATCTTGATCGCCTCCAGACTTTGCGCCCTGGTCGCCGTCAGCCCCGCGGTCGCCAGCGCCGTCAACAATATTTTTTTCATGTCGTACAAATTATATCCGCAAATATAAGAAACTGTTTGGGATTTATTCGCGAAAAAATTCAAACGATTTTCATCGGTTTGGTTAAAATTACTTTCCGAACAGCATAAGTCCGATCATCGAGCTGACCGGGCTGCCCTCTCGGGGAGTTGATAAATCCTCGTGCAGACTGTCTATTTGCCTTTGCTCTCGAGCGTTATTTTCTCGTCCGTCCGCATTATTTTTCTGTCCGTCAGTGAAAACGATCCTGGCGAGCCCGACCTCCGCCAGCTTTTCGCGAAACAGTGTGACTGCGTTCTCCTCCTGATATTTCCGCATGAAACATGTGAATATCTCGGAAATGACGTTCGCCCGTTCTGCCGAGGCTTGCACTCTGCCGTGACTTTCACAAAGGAGAGTTTGAACGAATCCACGTCGAGTTTAATTGTCTTCAGCCTCCCAACTGCCGTCGACATTGAGGTCCAATTCGAGGCTCGTCCTGTTGGAATAATTTTGGAATAATTGTCGAAATTCACAGTAAACTCAATCTTCACGGTCGCCTTAATGCAGGACGTATTATCGCCCCGCCACTTTTGAAAGCCCTCGACGGTCGCCTTCGTCTCGACCTGTTCGGATGGCTGTTCGACGTCCAATATTTGTCGACTATTTTCTTCTCCTGCTGATTGAGGCCTCAGCAAACCGCGCACAGCAGGTTCATGGCGACCAGTATCACCAATGTTTTGTCCATATCATGAAAGTTCGGGTTTTGTGTGTAAAGGCACGAAAAACAGATCAGCACAAATGATCGATTAGCACTATCTGTATTAGCATTACCTGTCTATCTGCGCCATTACCTTCGATGATGGGCTTATGGGCGAATGCCCCCTGATGTATTTTTCGAGCAGGGCGGTTATCGGCTCGCCCTGACGGGCAGGGCCGCTGTATGAAAACCTGTAATTGGCGAAAACAAAGTCGGACATCGCCACAAGAAAACGTCCGCCGGCGTCGGGGAGGCCTGTGCCGTGACTCATCCACGCGCGCCTCATCTCCCCGTTGTCGTCGAGCGCCACACGGTAACTCATGCCAGACGGCCACAGGTCGATGGCGTGCGACTCTTTCCCCGTGGAATTGAACTTGTTGCGGATCATTTCCTCGATCTGCGCAGTGGTCATCTCAACCAGAACGGCGCGGTTGCCGAACGGTTCGAGCGAATAAACGTCGCCGCGGGTTATGCACCCCTGGTCGAGATGGTCGAGCCGCACGCCGCCGAGGTTGACCAGCGCGACGTCGGCCCTCGTACCGGTGCGCAACGCATCGACAAAGAGGTTGCACAGGGCGTTTTTGGAGAGGTATTGCGTCGCCTCGCCCACCGTTTCGCCGAATTGCCCCTCCGATTTGAACTGCTCGACCATCGCCGCGATCCGCGGCTCGGGGGCCAACTCCGACAGGTCGACAAGCCGGTTCTCGATATTCACCACCTGACCCTCGTCGTTGACCGTCAGGGTAGTAACGCCCGCGTATCGCAGCTTGGAGCCGGTCTGGGTGATCAGCGTGCCGCCGCCGGAGAGGCCGTCGCTTGAACATCCGCTGGTGGATAGGCCGCTGTTGGAGAGGATGCTGTTGGATAGGCCGCCGCCAATCCACCGTCCGTCGGGCACGACCGTATGCGAGTGGCCGCCGATGACAAGCCCGAATTCGGGCGTCGAAACCGCCAGTATTGAATCCTGTTCATAGCCTATGTGCGTGAGCGCCACCAGTATATCGCAACTGTCGCGCAGGCAGGCATATTTTTTTGCCGTTTCAATGGGGTCGGAGAATGTCGTCCGTCCGAAATTGTAGTCGAAGCCGTCCGGATGGCCGCTGTCGGTGACGGTAATCAGCCCCAGAAAGCAGAAGCGCAGCCCTCCCGCGTCGATAAAACGGTATGGCTTCAGCTCCGGTAACGATCCGTTGCTCTGCATGTTAGCCACCACCACAGGGAACGTCGCATCGTTCAGGCGCGCCGTCAGCGTATCCGTCCCGTTGTCAAACTCGTGGTTGCCCAACGTCGCAAGATCGTAATGCAGCGAATCCATCAGCGCAATATTCGGGTAGCCCCGCTTCGGATAGAGGTCGGCATAGGGATTGCCCGTCGACCAGTCTCCCGCATGTAGCAGAATAACAGGGTCTTCGCCACGCCGCAGACTGTCTGTCAACGTTGCAAGTCGCGCAAACATGTCGATAGCCCCGTGAGTGTCGTTCGTCGACACAATGATCACCCGCCGCATGCCGCCACCGCCGCACGCCGCCAGAACCCCTGCGGCAAATAACAGTAAAACAGTCCGTTTCATGGTTTGCTGAAAAATATTTACGACTACCGGTTGAATGATTTCTGTATTTTCATGGTTGGGAGGCCGTTTGGAGGGCGTTAAAGATGCGAAAGTCCGCTCCGGCCAACCTGCCTGATGATCAATACGGGACAATATTAGCGATAATCGGCGACAAACGCAAGCGCAACGCTCTTGAAAGATGTTTTAGATGCCGCCTTCTGTCTGTTGGGCGTTGATTATCAGTAAAGTATGTCGTCTTCGCGATTTTCCGCACCGGCAGCCGGATTACTGCCGTTTCGCCAAGCGGTTTAACGGCGGAACGGAACGCGGCTTTGGGGCTGTCGAGCGGTTCGGAGGGACGGTTGGGGGAGCGGTTTGGGCGGAGGCCGGCGGCGTTCAAACCTCTGCCCAAACATTGGCTGATTGAGCGAGCATTTGCATGGTTCTGAAACTTCCGGCAACCGGTGCAAAAGATTCTTTAACTCCAAAGCAGATTCATCCTGCACCTGTCGCATCATTCAGGCGGATTCTAAGGAGTTTACAGATAAAATTGCGCGGTTTTACCCATCGCTGAAACGCCAGAACATCCTGCTGTATATTTCTTGGGCACAACAATAGCCATGCAGATGTTTGGATGTTTTTATAGCCTGAACGGGTTGCAATGAAATTGCACGGGTTCTAATCGTTAACTGAAAAATAAAACCAAGCACATTGCCAAAACGCCCCTTTTCTCCCGTTCGGAGGCCTCGTCAAATTATAGACTTGACTTGAACCGTTGGCGCCTCCCGACAACTCCGCCCTTTACGCGAGCAACCGACAGATATTGCGGACATTTCATGTCGAATATTTTCGCAAAAAAATATTTTTATGGTTTATGCAAGAATTTAGGTTAAAAAAATGAGGGTGAAATGCAAGAAAGTTTGGTGAGGCGGAGAAATGCGCCTTGAAATGGCAGGGGAGGAGAATATGTTTCCCGTGTTAAGGCATTGTTTCGGGATCGGAGTTTAAATGCGTCGGACAGAAAAGAGAATAAGGTTTGTCGTGCTTCACGACGGCAAACATCCTTGCGATTAACTTAGCACGCAAAGCGTTAATTACGAGCATCTTGTTTTGCCGTCTGCCACTTTGCGCTCATAGTAATCTTTGAGTTCGCCGTCTTTTTTGTTAAGACAGAAACGGCTGCCATGTGAAGCAGCCGTTTTATCTCCTTGTTCGCATGGGATTCAGGTACGAGCATCCATTTCGGTAACGTAGTTTCCATTTGAGCAACACTACCCCGAGGCAAAACATAAAGTTTCACGACATCAGGTGAACAAAGACGTTAAATAGTTTTGTGTGCCTTACAGTTGTTAGCGCCATTCGCCGGCGCAACGGCTAACTTAGCACATACTGCGATCTCAAACTTTCCAACAGCAAAAACAGGATGGTTGCTATTAATGCCTTACAGACCAAAATAATCGCAAAAATGTTTGCAGTCGTAACGTACGACAAACCAGTTAACAATTAAATAACTACCAGTAAACGTTTTGTTATTACTGGCATATAGGGTTTGCCATAATAAAGCACGACAACCCCATTCCTTTACCTGTCGGAGGCGATCAAGACCGCTAATCCCAACCATGACCTGAGGATTCTCGACTATTTCCGCCGCACGGCAACCCCAAACTATCCGCTTGTTGGGCAGCTTAAAGGGCTGGCTGCGATTGGCAGGCAACCTTCAAAAGGCTTTCAAAAGGTCATCAAAAGACCCTCAAAAGGCCATAGAACACGAAATGGACGAACATTGAGTTAGTTGCCTTATTTCCAGTATATTACTAAAACGTAGCCTTTTATTACTGTTTTGGCTTAATTTTTGCAGCGAATAGTGTTGCAGAATAAATCTGCAAAAAGCCGAATATGGTGATGAGCACATTCAGGATCTTAATGCTGGCCGCCGCAATGTCGCTCACGGCCGTAGCAGCAGCTGCAAATGCTGCCGCAGACAAGACAGGCAAAACCGCCGACTCGCCCTTTGATACCGCTGCCGACTCCCTTGCCAATTCCGCCGCCGACTCGCTCGCCAGCCATGCCGCCGGAACCGAAACCATCGAAGACGACTCGGCGCAGTGGATCATCGAACACCGGATCGACTCCATTGCAGGGATCGTCGTTCACTTTCCGGCCTGGCGCTCCAACCTGGAGCCCGATTTTTACCTCAACGCCAGCGCCTTGACGCGGCTTGACAGCCTGTTGAAAGATCCCATGTCCCAGGTAGCCGTAGACTCGGTCGTCATCACCGCCTACACCTCGCCCGAGGGAAGCATCGCGCACAACCTGCGCCTGTCAGCACATCGGTCGAAGTCGTTCAAAAACTACATTACACAGCATTTTCCACTTGTCGACGACAAGGAAGTCCGCATCAGCGCGAGGTACGTCGACTGGCCGGAGCTGCGAAACCTCGTGTATGACGACCAGACGATGCCATACAGGCACACCGTGCTCGACATTCTTGCCATACCCGATATTTCCGACGTGCAGACGCTCGCCTTGCTGAAAGCCATCGACAAGGGGGCGGCATTCGGATATGTTGTCCGCAAATATGGTCATGTACTGCGCCGGACGACGGTAACCCTCTTTTACAGCCGTTCGTGGATCATGCGCCCCAAGCCGAAGGTCAGGATAGCCCCCGCAGCCGACGAACAGCCGCCGGTGATGCCGGTCGACTTGGAATCGCCCTATGTCGAGAGCTTCCTGCCGCACGACGAGGCGACGTTCTACGCCCCCGTGCAGGTCGAATAGCCGGCTTTGGGACGCCTTTCCTGCGGCGGCAAACCAGAGGCCGGACAAGCGGTAACAGCTCCGCAATCCACGGCAGACCTCTTTTTCAGAACAATAGTCGTCGATCACCCCTCTCCCAAGCCCTCCACTAACCACGGGGGAGGGGGGCGGCGATTAGCCCGACGGCCCGGTCGCGCAGGCGCAGAAATAAATATTTATCGTCCCGCAGAGCTTGCAAAATTCGCAGCGCCCTCAGAACCGGCAAGGCCCTCAGAACTCGCAGAAACGGCAGAACTCACAGAGCCATCAGAACATTCAAAGCCCGCAGAGTTCACAGACAGAATCCTCAGGGCCCGCAGAACATTCATAGCCCGCAAAACTCACAGCACTCATATTTTATTTATAACATTCGCCAGAACGAAAACGGAGACGGAAGCCGCTGCGGCACATGGTTGTCATTCGTTCGAACGGAAACGAAAGCCGCGACAGCGCATGGTTATCATTTGTCTGGACGGAGACGGCTATGGTAGAAGGTTATCATTCATCAGAGCGGAAACTGCGACGGCAGATGGTTGCCATTCGCCCGAGCGGAAACGAAGACGATAGCAGCGACGGCGCAGGGTTGCCATTTGTCCGAACGGAGACGGAAGCAGCGACGGCAGATGGTTGTCATTCGCCTGAACAGAAACGGAAACCGCTGTGGCGCATGGTTATCATTTGTCTGGACGGAAACAGGGATGGAAACGGCTACGGCGCAAGGTTGCCATTCGCAGGACGAAAGCAAAGATGGAAACGGCGACGGCGCAGGGTTAACGTTTGCTTAACGTAAAAGTTACGCACGGTTAATGTTATCGTAAGAATGGATTAACACGACGGCAATACCTTTGCGGCAAATCCGAATGGAGAATGAAAGGGAGTTTGTCGTTTAGAGACCGTCTGTTTTTTTCTGTCAAAACTGTTTTGCCCCTGCCGACACGGCATACGGGGTGCATGGAGGGCGCCTCCGCAACAAAAATGTCGGGGCGAAAATGGCCCCAAAGAACCGGGACATGGAAATATGGGCAAGCACTTATTGCTGCCGTCCTTTTTACATCGGCCGTTCACGCACAAACGGAGCGGATAGCCAACAGCGTCGTCAGGATCGATGATGTGTCGGTGAGGCTCCACCGCCCGGTCGCTTCGGACGCCGCCGTGGTGGGCCGGATGCGCGGCTCGAAGGTGGTCGAGAGCGGCGTTTCGTTCGAACAGATCGCCCGCTCGCAGGACAAGGACGCCTCGGAGGTGGTCAAACGCATCGCCGGCATATCGGTCATGGACGACAAGTTCATCGTCGTGCGCGGCCTGTCCCAGCGTTACAACAATACATGGATCAACGGCGCGGCGGCGCCCGGTTCGGAGGCCGACAGCCGCGCATTCTCGTTCGACCTGATCCCCAGCTCGCAGATCGAGAGCGTCACCATCGCCAAGAGCCCCGCAGCCGAATATCCGGCCGATTTTTCGGGCGGGTTCGTCATGATCCGCACCCGCATGTTCGTCGACCGCAACGACATGCAGCTCTCCTACGGCACGGGCTTCAACTCCGCCACCCACTTCCGCAACTTCCGCAGCGCAAAGGGCAGCCCCACCGATTTCCTCGGCTTCGACAACGGCATGCGCTCGCTGGCCAGCTTCGTGCCTGCGAGGGTCGACCCCGACGACGTGCCGATGGTCGACCGCGTGACCCGCAGCGGCTTCGGCAACAATGACTGGAGCATCCGCAACCGCTGCGCGCTGCCCGACCAGAGGTTCAACTTCGCCGTCAACCGCAGTTACAGGCTTAAATCCGGCAACCGCTGGGGCCTCTCCGCCGCGGCGAATTACAGCCTGACAAGCAAGACCATCCGCGACATGACCAACGACCAGTTCGGGGTCTACGACGACGCGGGCGACCGTCCCACACAGATATTCAGCTACCGCGACAACGTCTACTCCACCGACGCCCGTCTGGGCGCCATGCTCAACCTGTCGTTCGTCTCCGCCGGCAACGGCAACGGGGCCTCCAGCCGTTACGAACTGCGCAACATCGTCAACCAGCTGGGCTCCAACCGCCTGACCGAACGCGAGGGGTGGCGCGACAAGAGCGGGAAGTTCTTCCAGCAGCAGACCGAATACCTCTACCAGAGCCGCACCACCTATTCGGGACAGTTCACCGGCGACCACACCCTCGCCGACCGCCTCGCAAGCCGCATCGACTGGAGCGCGAGCTGCTCCTACTCCAACCGCTATCAGCCCGATCGCCGCATAGTCGAGCGGCGTACCGACCCGACCAACGGCATTAACGATTACGCCTGGTTTGAGAACCAGCGTTACTACACCGCCCTCGACGAGAACATGTTCGCCGCCGCCGCCAACTACCGCTTCAAGCCGGGCGGACGCAACGGCAAGACCGAGCTGCGCGCCGGCCTCTACGGCGACTACAAGTTCCGCAAATATTTCACGCGCGAGTTCGCCTACAAGACGGGCCCCGACCTGCCCTCCGACTGGATACTCCTGCCCACCGACCAGATAATGGTCGGCGGGAACCTCGGCGCGCCGAACAGACTGCACATTCACGACGACACGGACAACACCAACAACTACAAGGCCCGCAACGGCACGATGGCGGCATACGCGGCGGCGGACGTTCCCGTCGGACGGTTCGACATTTACGCCGGGCTGCGTTACGAGTACTTCCACACGACGCTCACCGGCTACACCCGCCGCGCGTCGAACCACACGAAGGAAGATCTGTACAATTACCACAACCTATTCCCCTCGCTCAACGTCTCGTTCGACCTCGACAGGCGCTCGAAGCTGCGCTTCGCCTACGGCATGAGCGTCAATCGTCAGGAGATGCGCGAGCTGGCCCTGTCGAGCTACTATGATTTCGACATTTTCAGCCTCATCTCCGGCAATCCCGACCTGAAACAGGCCACCATTCACAACATCGACCTGCGTTACGAGTTCTACCCCTCGTCGGACGAGACGGTCTCGCTGGCCCTGTTCGACAAACAGTTCCGCAATCCTATCGAGTGGTATTACATGGATGCGGGCGGCACGTTTCAGTTCTCATTCATGAACGGCGAGTGCGCCCACAACTACGGCTTCGAGATAGACGCGCGCAAGCGACTGGACTTCATCGGATTGCCGTCGCTGATGGCCACAGTCAACTTCTCCCTAATCCAGAGCGTCGTCCACATTTCGCGCGGCGGGGTGGAGTACGACCGTCCGATGCAGGGACAGTCGCCCTATATCGTCAACGCAGGGCTTGTCTGGCAGACGCAGTCAGGGAGACTGGGTCTCGGAGCGTTCTACAACCGCATAGGCCGCCGTATCATCGGCGTTGGCCGCGTGCAGGGCGTCAACGGCGACAGCTTCAACAACAACCTCCCCGACATGTACGAGACCCCGCGCGACATGATCGACCTGAGTTGCTCGTACCGGCTGAGCAAAACTGTCGAACTGCGCGCCGCCGCCCGTGACATCCTCGCCCAGAGGGTGCGCTACGAGCAGCGACCACAGTTCATTGACGTATACGGGAACCTCCAGACCCGCACCCAGACCCCGAGGGCCTACACCCCGGGACGCATGTTCCAGATCACGGTCACCGCAAACTTCTAAAACCTTATAAGATCATGAAAAAGTATCTGGTTACGCTTCTTGCCGCTGCCGCGCTGGCAGCCTGCAACGACAAAAACAAGGGCGACGACAACAGCGGCACAGGCTCCATTTCCGACCTGGTGTTCGTTGAGAACGGCGTCAACTACCTCGGCGACGGCGATCAGCACTACCGTACCCCGAGCGGCGAGTACCGTCTCGACGCAGGCAAGGTCTACGTTCTGCGCGGCTGGGTCTACATCCGCAAGGGCTCGAAACTCTATATCCCGGCCGGCACGGTCATCAAGGGGCTCAAGTCGAACGACGTGAAGGGTTCGTCGCTGATCATCGAGCCTGGCGCGCAGATATTCGCCGAGGGCACGGAGAACGCCCCCGTCGTCTTCACCTCCGACCGCCCCGCAGGTCAGCGCAAACCGGGCGACTGGGGCGGGGTGATCATCTGCGGCAATGCGGTGAACAACAAGGGCTCCATGCAGATCGAGGGGGGCCCGACCACCGTTCACGGCGGTACGGACAATGCCGACAACTCGGGCATATTTCGCTACGTGCGCATTGAGTTTGCGGGCTACCCATTCAATACCGATCAGGAGATCAACGGTTTGACGCTGGGTTCGGTAGGCAGCGGCACGCAGGTCGACCACGTGCAGGTGAGCTACTCCAACGACGACAGTTTCGAGTTCTTCGGCGGGGCGGTCGACTGCAAGTACCTGATAGCTTGGCACGGCTGGGACGACGATTTCGACACCGACAACGGTTTCAGGGGCAAACTGCAATTCCTGCTGGGCGTCCGTCACCCGAAGCTGGCCGACGCATCGTGCAGCAACGGTTTCGAGTCGGACAACAACGCCGACGCCACCAACGGGGCCCCCTACACCGAGGCACGGTTCTGCAACGTGACCCTCGTAGGGCCCACAGGGCAGGACGCAGGGTTCATAAACACCGCCACCACCGACGGCAGCGACCAGTCGAAATACATCAACGGCGGCGGCCTCTTCCCCGGCAACAACTCGAAACTCGGTCAGTTTCAGGCCGGAATGCAGATCCGCCGCAACTCGCACATCTCGGTGAGCAACGCTCTCGTCATGGGCTATCCCGTCGGGCTGATTGTCGAGGACGACAAGGTGGCCGGTACGCAGGCCTACGCCACGGCTAACAACACGCTGCAAAACATCGTCTTTGCCGGTTACACGGACAACGCCGCCGGTACGGTCTACGACAACGCCGCAGCGGGGGCCGCGCCGATCCTCGGCAGCGACTGGAACAAAGGTTACAGGGACAGCGACGGCTCCTACTCCGGTTCGACCTTCACCCCCGGCGCGGGACTGTCGGTTTCGCACGGGCTCGCCCTGACCAATGGCTGCCGTGTGGCTACCCTCGCCGACGTGATGCTTCCCAACGCAAAGAGCGTGATTTTCAGCGGTTCCGCATGGACTGTCAACACCGCCCAGAGCTATGTCCCGCAGGGCGGCAGCTCGCTGCTGGGCGCTTTTAGCGTTCCTGTCGGTTTCGACGCCGCAGGCAGCGGCTACATCGGCGCATTCGGCGCCACCGACTGGACGGCCAACTGGACATGCTTCGACCCGCAGAACAAAGCCTATTAGTGTCTGTGTATCAAAGCCGCCTCCTTTCGGGGGCGGCTTTTGTGTTTGCCATTGCGTGGAAATGGGCTTATTCCGCTGCGGGAGGGCGGGGGGAGATTATTTTTGTTAATCTGGGGTTATCATCAAGAAATTCATATGTACTCCCATCCAAATCGGCAATGAAACCTTTGGGATATTCAAGTATTT
>JAIRQC010000108.1 GCA_031256675.1 Rikenellaceae bacterium | reverse complement strand
AGGGTTGCGACGCCTTTGCCTCCGCGGAACCGTGCGAAGATGGGGAACATGTGACCGAGTACGACGGCCGCGACGAGAGTGAATTCGAGATTGTTCATCCGCGGGTCTTGTCCGTCGGGAAACGATCACTTTTAAAGCCATATAATCTTTTGATTATGTTGCTTTTAATCTGAGTGTGGAGCTATTTGAGGCAACAAAAATATGCCGCGTTAGAACATTCTGGGACGCATCCGTCTATTGGCGGTTTCCGCAGTTGTACAAGGGCCGTCTGGCCGGAGCGCAACGGGGATTTTTGCGATTGAGGCTCTCTTAAACGAACTTGTAACGGTTTGTGGCGGACGGGCAAGCAATAATAACGTGAGTTACCGGCCATGAGGCCGCACCGGAATATAACGCCTGCCTCGGCGAGCTTCTGACATAGGTCGGCAAGGCCGATGCGCCGGCCAATATCGACGCAAAGGAACTTGACTACGCTGATGCGCAACAACACAGCCCCCGCCTCTTTTGTCGATTTCATGCGTATTATGTGGTTGTGTCTGAACGCAAACTCATTGTCGCCATGTTTGGCCTTGAGGTGCTTTTTGTAGCCATATTTGATCAGCCCATCACAAGCTTTGAATTCATCGATATAGAACACTGCCGAGGTATCGCATAGCCTTTGATAATTGGCGTTAACTCATCATCGAACAATTCTTAATAATTTGCGTATATACTACTTTATTGCCCCGTTTCAGCATCTCGAAGACAAGCGTTTTGTCTCGCAAAGTTCAACATCCACTCGCAATATTGTTGATCGTGCCTTGATTCAGGCTTGTAAACTCAGCTATTTTTCGATCTTTCTCATCCAAGCAATACAGCCGCAAAACTGTCCTGAATCTCGCCTCGAAAATATTCGCGCGAAAAAATATTTATTACTCACTATACAATAATTAAGCAAAGATATGCTGCCCGTCACAACCTCCATCCCCGCCGCCTCACAGAGGTATACTCCATCGCCAACAGCCCGTCGCCCAAACGGTTGCTAATGGAGCTGCGCTTCGGCCCGCAACAGACGCTCCACGCCGCGCTCGCCATTCACGACGACGCAACCCGCCTGTTCACAGAGGAGAACAAAGCCCTTACCCGCGAATTCTATCTGAAATTCTGAACCCTTTTCGACGCAGGGATGATCTTCGCGCTTTGCAAACATCCATTATCGGACACTGCTCCGCCCTGCCGCCGCCCGCAGGACGCAGCGTGGGCAACTTATGCGGCGCCGCCGCACGATGGGTTACTTTTTTGTCTCCATCACGCCCTCTTCTTCATATTTGTTGTTCAGACGCTTCTGTCCGGCCTGATACTGTCGCCCCCATGAGAGGTTGTAGCCGAGTTGAAACATTAACATTCGGGTAACATCGTTGGTGTGCAACCGCCGTTTGTAGGAGGCGAGGGCGGAGCGGTTTTCGCTCTCCACATAAAGGTTGTTGACAAAAGGCATGGTCATTACAATCATAGCGTTCAGGTTCTTCCATTTATACGCCAGGCCCGCCGAATGCATGTTTTTTTGCCCTCCGTCCATTGTCTCCCCGTCGAAACCGTCGCCCTCTACCTGCCAGTCCACAAATAAGGTAAAGTTTTTATACATCCCGAACAGCGACGTCGACAGGAACGGGCTGGTGTAGACATGACGATAGCTGTTGCCGTCGCTGATGAAGTGGTTCACGCCGGCGTTGGCCTGTATGACAAGTATCTTTTTTATCGGCCCGACGCGCAGGCCGAGCAACGCGTTGGCCTTCTGCCAGCTGCGCTGGTTGGCCCATGTGGTGACGAAACGTCCGTTCTCCTCGCGCTGCTCCTCCATGACGGCCCGCGGCCTGACCTCGTAGCTCCCCGACAGGCTGACCCAGTAAATATCCTTTTGATATTCATAGCTTAGCGTCGAGCTGCCGGTTATGAACGACAGCAGGTTCGGGTTGCCGCGCTGCATCCTGAGCGAATCTATCATCTGGTCGACTGCGCTCATGTTGGCCGGCGAGGGGTTGTTGTTGTATATTCCCGATCTCAACCTCAGCGACGAGCTGCCGCTCAACGGATAGAGCAGCGACAGCCGTGGGTTGAACGTAACGCGATCGTACTCTCCCGCCCCCTGCTGCGCGACGTGCGAATGCGTTACGCCCGCCCCGACCATGTAGCTCAGCTTCTTTACTTTACTCGCCCACTCGCCGTAGGCGTATGTGTCGTTCTGTCGCATCAGGGTGTTGCTGCTGTTGTTCTGCCCGTCGTCGTAGCGGTTGTCGGTGGAGGCATAGGTGTGCCTGGCCCCGAATGTCAGCCGGTTGTCGCCTCTCCTCTTTTCATAAATACCCTCCCCGATAACCGAATACCTCGAGCCTAAGGCCCTGTTGCGCACGTCGGTCAGGAGCGTGCCGGCGCGACTTTCGCCGTATGCGCGACTGCTCTCCGTGTCGCCGTATGTCCCCACGACGTTCAACGCCAGCGTCTGGTTGTTTTTCATGTACTCCTGATAATAAATGTCGAGCGACGGGCTGTTCGAGAACTTCGTCGAACGGTCGAACATGTCGACATAATCGGACGTATTGTCGGCATTTTAAAGTTTGCCGGCAAAATCGTGATGAGGCTGGTTTCTGGCCGTATTCTTCAATCCGACGTTCAACATTCTTTTGTCGGTCTGATAGTTGTAGTTTGCGCCGAAATAATTCGACGCGGTTTGATGTCTGTTCGGCGTTCCCTCCTCGATGCGCCTGAGCGTTGTCCCGTCGGCAAAGCGGAACGTCTCCTCATTGTCGCGCCACATCTGTTCGAGGCCGCTGTGCGAACCGGAATAATAGATCGAAAACTCGGATTTCCTGTGATTTAACTTTGCGCGCAGGTTCCGGTACCCGTTTGTTTTCAGTTTGAACGTATTGTTTATGTCCGCCCCTGCGCTGCCTCCTGTTTCGTGCCTGCGGACTATGAAGTCGACCACCGCCGCGGCATTGCCGTAGCGTATGCCCGGGTTGTCGTGATACTCCACGCGGATAACGTCCTGCGGCTGCAACGCCGCGATCTCCTGCTGCTCTGCCTTCACGCCGTTGATACGCAGCTGCACCTCGCCGCCGCCGAGTATGCCGATGCTGTTGGTCACAGGGTCGACATTGAGCCTCGGCAGCATCAGCCGGCGCAGCAACTCCACCCCGTTGGCCGCCCCTGCGATCTGCTGCCCGGTCGGGAACACCAGCTTGCGGTCGATCTTCGTCACCACTGTTGCTGCCTTGACCCGCACCGTGTCGAGCGAGGCAGTCGCCGTCGAGTCGGCGGCGGTTTCCAGTTGGGCCTCCGCCAGAGAACCGTCCGTAGTGTCAGCCCCCGGGGCATTATTCTGCCCGTAGGAAACCGATACGGCAAACAGAAGCGGTAAAAATATTCTCTTCATGCGTCATTTGATATTTACCACCAGCCTCAGGTCTTGCCGTGGATGTTTTGGGTCGTTGATGATAACGGTCATGTTGCCCGCAATCCTGCCCATGTCGGATTTGTCGGGCGAGATGGTCATTGTAAATGTGTGCGCTTTGCCCGGTTCGACCTTTGTTCCGGCCACGAGCGAGGTCGTAATTTTGTCTTCGCACTTGACGTGCCTAACGACAAGCGTGGTCTTGCCATCGTTGCTCAGGGTCATCTCTTTTACAAGCGGGGCGTCGCGCCCTGCCTCGCCGAAGTTGTGATAGAACGGGGCGAACTTTGCGGCGGGGGCGGTCTCGCCGTCGACCCTGCCGAAATCGTCTACACCCACCGCTACGGAGCGGACAGGATCCGGCGCACGCCGACCGTTCACATACAGCCACGTTTCGTCGGAGAGCGCACCCCATGCCTGTTTGCCCGTAAGGTCGCAGGTAAAGGTCAATTCGCCCCTGCAGCCCGCGCAGAGGGGCGCGGAGTGGGCGGCGACCTTGAAATGGCCACTGTCGAAGGCAGGACGCGCCTCCAATTCCACCTGCCTGTCCGACGTGTTTATGTAACCGACGCTCATCGACCTGGCCGTTCCCTGTCCCGCGTAGCCGAAGTTCAGGAAGCTCGTCGTGAGCCTGACGCCCGGGAGCAGTTCGACGGGATAATCCTCCTCCACCGTGCGCGGGCGCGGCGTTACGCTGCCTCTGATTTGAAGTTTGTCGCTGTTTTTGCCGCCGCCGCTCACAACGGCTATCTCTTTCATTACCGTCCCCGTGCCTCCTTTCGCCGGATTGTAGGCGATCTCCACCACGCCGCGCTTGCCCGGCATCACCGGCGCTTTGGAGAAGGAGGTCGTAGTGCAGCCGCACGTCACGAGCACATCTTCGATCACTATGGGTTTGCTCCCCCTGTTGACAAAGCCAAACTTGTGGCGCATCGGAGCGTCCTGCTCGCCGACCCGCCCGAAATTCCACTGCCTGGAGTCGAACGCCAGCGGGGAATCCTGCCCGAAGCCCGCGGCAGAGAGGCCGAGGGCAAGAAAGAACAACAACGACTTTTTCATATTATCTCCTTATTCAGCAGAAGCAGACCAGTCCTGCGAGGCCGACGTTCCGGCCTCGCAGGACGAAGCAGTGGTTTCAGCCCGCCTGCCCGACAAGCGTCGCACCGGCAACAGGCACAAATGCACCCCCTGCCCTGCTCATATCTTTCCCTCCTCCATCAGGTTGATCAGAGCCAGCAACGCGCCCCAGTGGTAGAATTTGTCGCTGCTGTTCACATCGTCGCCCACGCCGCTGACCGCGCTGTAATTCTCGAAAACATATCCGTCGCCGAGCCAGCTTTTGAGCAACAGTTTTTTCGACCCCTCCGAAAGGGCCTTGCGCGCCTCCGGCAGGTCGTAGTTGCGCAACCCCATATAGACGAGGAAGTTCATCGGGGCCCATATACGCCCGCGCCAGTAGTTGTTGTCATTGAAGGCCGGATCGTTGCGCGGCGTGGCGGGGATCACCCATTCGCCCCAGAACTCGTCGGGGTTCATCAGGTGTTCGGCGACCATGCGTTCGGCCTGCTGCTGCGTGGGCGCGCAGGCCAGCATCGGGTAGAAGTTGGTGGGCGACGTGCGGCGGTTGAACTCCCCCGTGTCGGTGCGGCGGTTGTAGTAAAACCCGCCCTGCTCGTCCCACAGACGCGCGAGGTTGTCGCGGTATTGCCTGCCTCGCGCGCGCAACTCGCGCGCATCCCTGCCCCGCCCTATCTCGTCGGCTATTTTGGCCAGCATGTCGCAGTCCATAACGTACATTCCCGTCAGCCCTGCGTCGTTGAGCATCAACATGTGTTTTTCCTTGTCGAAGAGCACGTTGTCGTACATAGGCGAGTTGTCGAGCCCCGATTCGAGCGAGGCGCCGAACCGCTCGTCGACCCCCTCGCACTCCCAGTAACGCCACGTCACCCGTTCGTAGGGATTGCTGCCCCAGCAGAGCAGCCCGCCGATGTTGCGCCGCCTGTCCCACCAGCGGTTCCAGCGCAGCAGGTCGTCGTAGAGCAGCTCAAGGAACCACTTTTCGCCATACTTACCGTATATCGTCCATACGGCGAGCGAGCCTACCGGCGGCTGCGAACGGTCGCGCGTGCGGAAGTCGCTCTCGGTGTAGAAGTTCGGCACGAAGCCCTCCTCCGTGATGCTGCGCGTGATCTCCACGGCATTGGCGTAGGCCAGCTCCCTGCTTCCGACCGAGAGCATCATTGAGGCGAAGTAGGTGTCCCAGCAGAATAGCACAAAGCCGCCCATATCCTTGTTTGCGCTCCAGATCACGTTCCAGTTGCGGCTCACCGGCGTAATGACCTTGCGGATGGTCGGGTCGTAGATGTTGTCCCACGCCAGCACGTTCTGCATGGCGTTGTACACCTCGTAGCACTCGCCGAACCTCTCCCTGTTTGCCTTTTCGAAACTTTCCGCCTTGTTTTGCACGAACAGCCGCGCCTCTTCCGGGGCCATCTCCGCCCCGCAGACGACGATTGTCGGGGCGTCGGCCGAGACGACTATCTCGCGCCCCTCCGTTTTGACCAGCCGCCCCTCTACCCTGCCCTGCAACTTTATGCCGGAATTGTGCGGTTCGATGGCGAACGTGTTGCCCGATACGCCGAGACGGTTCGACCGTTGCCAGAGGGCCTTCAATTCGACGACCACCCGACCTCCAGCCGCATTGCCTTCGAGCGGCGTGACGATGATCACATTGGTCAGCGAGTCGGCGGCGCTCTGCACGCGCAGTTTCAGGCCGTGCCACTCCGTCGAAACGTCCGTATATGCGCCGTCATAGGTGTGCGCGCCCGGGCGCATCGTCGGGGCGTCGGCGTCGCGGTTGCCTATGCGGAATTCGCCGGCGCGTTTACCGCCCCCGTCGATCAGGTTCAAGTCTATGGCCGCCCCGTATGGCAACAGCACGTGCGTGAGCACGCTGCGCGTATCCCATGTGTTCCAGCCGGTGGAAATGCCGCGTTGCATCCTGTCATAACGTTCGGCTGGAGTCGGCGTTTCTGCGTCCCTGCCGTTTGCGCCGCACGAAATCGAGAGTGCGGCGCAGAAAATCAATAACATTCTCATAATAGGGTTGTTTGTCATAGAAGATTGTCGCCCGAAGCCTCCGTCATGCACGAAAAGGCGCGCGCGGGCAAAATTTTATTCGAATATTTTGTATGTTATCACAAAGTAATGCGGCGACATGTCTAAAAGTTCCCGTGTCCTGGCTTCGTCACGAGAGAGGTCGACAACCCCGCAGAACCGTTCGATCTTGTATTTGTCATCCCACCACGACGAAGCGTACACCAGCAGCGGAATCTCCTCGCCCTGCTTCCAGTCCGTTTTGCCGTAACTGCGCCACTGGTAGAAGCTGCCTGCGCGTATTGTTTTTTTTCGAAGCGAAGCGTACACCCTCATTGTATAGGTGTCGCACCGTATTTTCGAAGTACTGTCGGCCTCTTTTGTATAAAATGTGAGCGATTCGATGTAATCCGTATAATACCTGCCCGTATCCTCCATGTCGGGATGGATGTAGGTATTGTCCTGAAAGCAGTCGAAACTGTTTGCCGCACCCTGCTCTACCTCCTTCCCGTCGACATATTCGTGCACACGGATCTCCATTCGGTACTTTTTATCGAACGGCTCGAGCGGGAAGTTGAATATCCTGATCCCTGCTATCTCCAGCGCGCCAAGCAGGTGCAGCATGTCGACCTTCTCTGCCTGGTACATTCCCAACCCGTCCCGCTTGTCCGCCTGCGGCCTCTTATCCTTGCGATACTCCTGTCCTGCGGCGCACAATGCCGTCGCTAAGATTGTCAGGATAATCGCGGCTATCCTGTTTTTCATCTCGAACGAATTAAATATTATGCGTTCGGGGCGCAACGACGCGCACCGAACCACATGTTATGGCAGCAGGTTTATCGTGTCGTATGCCACGAAATCGTCGAAATCGACAGAGATACCGGCAAGGTCGTGGACTTTTTTGTATATCAGCCACCGCGACTGCGCGTTGTAGTATTTGGCGTTCATGCCGTTACCCCATGCGGTGCGCCAGTTGACCATGATCGAGTGCGCCTCCGGCCTCCAAACGCCTGTCGGGCAGTACCAGCCGCCCTCGTGGAAACCCACCGCATTGCTTCCCGTATATTGCGGATGTCCAATGAACTGCTTCCACGGCACGCAAGGATTGCCGTTCGATTCTGCAATGTTGGTGGTCGTGTTTCCGTCCGCTTTCCAGTACAGGTTCGTGTCGTTAGTCCACGAAACATTCAGTCCTAGCCCGTTTCCCTTGTTCTGCTCGCTCCGCAAAGCGCTGGGGCCGCCCATGTAGCTGCAATTGCTCGCGTATTCGTCGGCGAGCCCCGTAAAGCCGTGCCCGACAAATTCGTGGGCAGACCAGTAGATGTTCGGCCCTTCGTCGGTCGAATAGATGCCCGCGCGTATGTGGAAGTAGGCATAGCCGCCGATCATGCCGTTGCCCATGAACACGATCGCGATCTGGTCGGGACATTTTCTGCCGACATCCTTGAATGTCGGATGATTGTTGATCCTGTTTACCGCCCTGTCGAAGTTGGGGCCGTTGGACTTGCCCGAATCGAAGGCATTATCGGGATTGGGAGGGGTTGTGCCCGACTCCGCCGATACGGCCATATAGACATACAGGTCGAAATAATCCTTGAAGTCGCGGAATATCTGACAGTTGAGAATGTAATCCACAAGCAGTTCGGTGGCTTTGGACTCATAGGAACCGCCCTTTCTCAGTTCAGCCCTGTCGAAACCGTCGCCTATAAGCACAATGGGTACGCCGTTGCCGACCGTGTGCTGGTGCACCTGCAATACTTCATTGTCGCTCCAGTATGCGCCCGCAGGGCCCTGTCTGACGGTTATCGTTTTGGTCTGGCCGCCGGAGACGACGGTGATCTGGCCAGTTCGGTCTGCGCCGACGTCCATGCGCTGGTCGGCGCTGATGTTGAGCGTGATGTTGCCTGCCGTGCCGCTTGTTTTATCCACATGCAGCCATGCGGGGCTTGCGGTCAGCGACCAGTCGCCGCTTGCGGTGAGGCGAACCTTTTTTATTTCGCCGCCGTCAGAGATCTCGATATCCTGTTTATTCAACAAAAAGAAGTTCGACTTCCCCTGTTTTACATACACATACTTGGTGATCGTATCGCCCTGGCCAACTATGGCGTGAAATGCTATCCTGCCTTTACGCTGGCCCTGCATTGTGTTTACGCCGACGACGGCCGTGGCGGGTACAGCCTCGTTTATGGCAGACGAACGTTTGGGCGTGACGGTTATCCACTCGTCGGCCTCGGTCTCCCACTGGTGGGTCGACCGCACACGAAAGACGTGATCGATCGGGTCGGGCGTATCGGCGAGAGTAATCGTATCGCCGGTGTAAATCGTGTTGCCGGGGTAATACACGGTTATTTCCGCATTGAACTGCTTTATCACCACCGAATATTTCTTGCCTCCTGCCCTTATCAGCACCTCCCCCTGACGGGCGACGCCCGTAAACGTCTCCGTCTCTACGCGCACCGTTTCGGGAGTTTGGGATGCAACGCCCCTGCGTATGTTCGTAAAGAACCAGTCCTGATCGCATTCGAGCGTATAGTCCACATTGCTCACTATCGTGAATGTCTGTGCGTCTGCCGTCCGCCCGAACGCAATCTCTTCCCTGCTCAATTCGACACGGCCTGTTTTTCCATCTCCGTTTTTAGGCTCGCTCTGCTTGCACGACATCAACAGAACTCCTGCAATCGTAAGCGTCGCCGCCAGATAATTTACTCTTTTCATCTCTATTTTTTTATTTGGTTTTTCCTTCGAACCGGTACTTTCCCGCCCCGACCTCGATCGACAGACCGTCTGCCTGCGACAACGGCACTCCGCCCTCGGTTATCCCCGACAGGTTTTCCGGAAGATAAATACGCGCCACGGCCCCTACGGGTACCGTAATGTCGAACCTCACGCCGCCCTCCGTTCTCTCCCAGCCGCTCTCTACCAGCCCGTAAGGCGTTTCGACCCCCGCTTTGGCGTAGCGCAGCCTCCCGACCACGCGCGGACGTATGCCGACCCTCCGGTAGCCCGGTTCCTCGGGCTCGACGCCGGCCAGTCCCTTTATGAACCACGCCGAGACGCCGGTGTAGCCGGTATGGATGCCGGACGAGTTGCGGTCGTGGTCGATCTCCCACGTTTCGGGCCAGGTGGTCTCGCCGTACAACAGGAAGTAGCCGTAGCCCGGCCATGTTGTTCGGGAGAGGATGCCGCAAACTATCTCGTCGAACTGTCTGTGGGCCAGCATAACCTTGAAACAGGGGTAGCGCGAGAAGCTGCCGATATTGAAATAGGGGTGACAGTCGCTGTCGGTCATATCCCGTTCGAGATGTTTAAGCGCGGCGGGCTGCAACCCTTCGGGGACGACGCCCGCGTAGAGGGCAAAGACCGTGCGCACCTGGTCGCCGTCGAGATAGCTGTGCACATCGGGGTTGTAATACTTCCGGTGCAGGTTCTCGCGCAGCCGTTGCAGGCTTTGGCGGTACGGGGCGGCACGGTCGCCCTGCCCGAGCGCCTCCAAAATACGGATATGGTGGTCGAGGGCCATTGCCAGCGCGCAGTTGTTGAAGAACAGGGCATTCTCGCCCCCATGTTCGCGCTCGTGGCCAGGTCGGAGCCAGTCGCCGAGGAAATGGCCGTGCTCCGTGTCGTAAGGCGTGAGCAGTCCCTCGCCGTCAAGGTGGCGGAGCAGGTAGTCGAGCCACCGCCGTCCGGTCTCTACGGCTGTTTCCAGAGCTTTCCGGTCGCCGCAGGCGTTGTAGAGCTCGAGGGCGATATTCAGCGGGGCCGAGCCGCCCAGCGCGTTGCCCCACATGTCGCTGATCTGCGGGGCGACATAATTCATCCTGCCGTCGTCGGCCTGCACGTCGCCCCAGTCGCGCAGGTTTTTCAGGTAATAGGCCGCCGAAGCGAAACAGGGCAACCCTAGGCCCCATGCGGTCAGGTAAGCCCCTTCGGCGCCATACCCGAGCCGTTCGCGGTTGGGACAGTCGGTCACAACCCCCTCGGTGTGGCACATCTCGTATGTCCAACGGTCGGTGCGGTAAATGCGGTTGAACAGCGTGTCGGAACAGTCGAAATAGCCCGTGCGCTCCCCCGCGCTCGACACGGCAAGGCCGCGAATGTCCGAAAGCGCAGGTTTTTGCCGCAGCCCCTTGAAATGGATGTAGCGTCCGGCAAAGAAGTTGAAGCGGTTGACGAACGTTTCGCCGTCCTGCCCCCGGGCGATGTAACAGTGCCGCTGCCGGTGATCTTCCAAAACGTCCGCCCTGCCGGAGATGCGAATGACGGCCGTATCGCCCGCCTGCAACCCGTCGAAACGCGCTTCGAGAAAGCCGGTGAAACTTTTGCCCATATCCACCCTCCAGCCGCCGGCCTCGGCAGTTATCTCCTTCGGTTCGATCGTCTCTACTATCCGCGACCGGTCGGTGGTCTGGGCGGTAAGCGTCGGCCATTCGCCGCCCTTCGTCGGGTTGGCCGCTGCGGCTCTCGCCCAGCGACTGTCGTCGAAGCCGACGGCGTTCCACCGGTCGTCAACCCTCCGTCCGTCCACCATCTCGCCGCCCATGTCCATGAACTGAAAGCGTCCGACGTAGCGGCTCGAACTCTCCTCGCAACGCCACGTTCCGTCCGTACACAAGCCGAAGCGCGTGCCCCTGTCCGTCCTGCCGTCCACCTGCACGAGCAACGCCCCCTCCGTTCGCGGCGCGAAGTAGTTGTTGCGCGTCCAGCCCGCCCCCCACCATACGGCGACGACATTGTCGCCCTTTTGCAGCAGCGGGGTAATGTCGTATGTCACATAGAACACCCGTTTGTCGATGCACGCGACGGCAGGGGCCAAAAGGCGATCGTCCGCCTTGCGCCCGTTGACATACAGTTCGTGGTAGCCGTTGGTGGCGACATATGCGAATGTCGTGGCGGGGCGGGCGTTCAGTTTCAGCTCACGGCGAAACCAGATGTGCCTGTCGGGCGGGGCCGACGGATGTTTTATCCACTCCCCCCGCCACTCCGAACGGCTGAAAAGTCCCGTCGAAAAGCGGGCGGCAGGGCTCCACTCCGACCGTTTGCCGTCGCGGTCGCAAACCTGTACTTTCCAGTAGCAGTCGTCCCCCGAACGAAGTGCCCTACCGCCGTATTCTACCAGATGCGACTGGTCGGAAGGCACGACGCCGCTGTCCCACACGTCCGCCCTGCCGCTTGCGAGCTTGTCGGCAGTCGTGGCCACAAGAATACGGTAAGCCGTCTGCCTCTCTCCACTGACATGCGCCCCGTCGGCTATTTTCCAGCTGAAACGCGGCCTTTCGGCGTCAATACCGAGCGGGTCGGACATATGTTCGGTGCGGAGGTCGTACACGCGAAGCATCCCCTCCGCAGCCTGCGCGACGGAGAGGTGCGCCGCAAGCAGCATGGCGACCGTCGCCGATATGCGGGCAACGGTACTCATTTGGCTTTGGCGCTTAACGGATAGATCGTGAACCATTCGTCGGAGATCTGCAGGTAGGGCATAAAACGGTGCGTCGAATCGCCCTCGACGTCGAAATGGAGTGGGCGCGACGGGTTCGGCTTCAGCCGGCTGAAGTCGACCTCAGGGTTCGCCTTCCTCTCCTTCATCGCGGCGGCCAGCAGTATCGGCCCGTACTCCGCCGCATAGCGGTCGTAGCCAGCCACGGAGTCGGCCCCCGTATATTTTGTCAGTTTCAGCTCCATAGGCAGGGTGAAGTCGACCCTGTCGCTGTCGCGCCAGCTTCTCGACAGGGTAACATAGCTGCCGGGGTTGCCTGTGGCCGCCTTTTTGCCATTCACCGAGACCTCCATCGCCCTAGCGGCCCACGACGGGATGCGGACATGCAGCCTCATCCTTACCGGCGAGGCGGTCGACACCGTCAGCCCGACCAGGGGACTGTCAGGGAAACTGCTATGCTGCGTAAGGCCGACGCTTTTGCCGCCAATCTCACATTGAATGGTCGACGGTTCGTACATGTTCACATACAGTCCGTCCGGGGCCACGGAATAGATATATTCGGGCAGCGAACCGAGTATGCGCGTGCCCTGTCCCTCGCAGCAGGTATTGTGCGAGCCTTTCGGGTTTTCGTGCCTGCCCTCCATTATGGCGTGGTAGCGAATCCATCCCTCTTTGGTCTGACAGGCGAGGATAATGTTGTAGATCGACTTCTCGATCTCGGCCACATACCTCTCATCGTCGGGGTACAGACGGTGGAGCCGCTGGTTGAACTTTATCCAGAATGCGCTGCCGCAGATTTCGCCCGTATGGCCGTAGCCCGTCAGGTAGTACGACCGGGGCGGATGGCTGCACTCACGACGCATGTCCCAGTGTTTCAATACCCGTTTGCCGCTGCGCGCATCCCACTGGTTCTCGCATATCGCGATGCTGCCTCCTACATGCTCCCACTTGTCGTGTATCATCCTCCATGCGCCGAGGGCCGCGTCGAGACAACGTTGTTCGCCCGTGGCCAGATAGTGGTCGAGATATGCCTCGAAGCTGGTTATCAGATAGCAGTGCGGATTTTGCAGCGGATATTGCCAGAGGGCCTCGTCGCGTTCGGCGGCAAGGTCGTCCATCCACCAGTCGCAGAGATAGTATTTCTCGGCGAGCTGCAAATCTTCGGGCTTGCCGACGGGCGAGAGATATGTGCGCGTGCTGGCTATGTGTCCCTGATGGCTGTTGTGCGACCAGTAGATAAGTTTTGGGTGCAACTCCTCCCAGCGGTTGAAACAGTCGGCATGGCCGCGCAGCAGCCCGTATGCCTTCGGATTGCCCGCAATGGCGGCCTCGATAAGCCCGTGCGTGAACCATGCGCGGGCATAGTTGGCCTCTTCGCTTCGGAGGCTGTCGATAATGCGAGGATAGGCAAGAATGTAGCCATCCTCTTCGCGGCACTTCTCGACGCCGTCGATCAGCGCGTCGAGGCGCGCCCGCAACTCTGCATTTTCCATCCAGCGGAGCGTATTGCCCGCCCCCATCATGAAGCGTCCCGCGCTCGAACCGCGCAGATCGGTATCCCAGAACCCTACCTGGGGGCGGTCGTCCGGCGGGTTCTGCACTCCCGCCCTCACCCTGAACGGATAGAGCAGATGATCGACCGAATAGAATTTCAGATAGTCGATATTCCGCTCCATAGCCACGCGGAACGGACTGTTCTCTTCAAGCGTAACCCCTCCCGTCGGCGCCGTCACGGGGCAGGCGACCGGCCTCCACGCGGCGGGGTCGCTTGCAATCATGCGCGTTTTATATGCCTCGGCTGGCAGGCCGTAGTCGGTTTTCGGCCCCGCCGCCGTTCCGCCCGCACGGAACATAAAAAGCGCAGCCACAAATAAAATAGTTCCTCTCATATATTTTAACAATTAACAAAGACAGCAGTGGCCGGCGTCCGGCCACAAAAGCAGTTATTTGAACTCAAACCAGTCCACGTCGAACAGATCGCTCCCCTGGCCGAGAAAATGCAGCCACAGCGCATGTACCCCATTAACAGGGCGGTCGAGCTTTCTCCGTAGCGTAATGGCGCCACCGGCCTCTTTTCTTGGAGGGATGTTGACTACGCACATTTCGCCGTGCCAGAACTGGTCTGCGACCAGACGTATCCTGCCTCCGTTACGTCCCGGAACGACACGCACAATCACGCTGTCCATCCCCGTACCGAAATCGAGGTACTTGTATGCCGCCCTGTCGTCGTTACGGATAGAGGTCAGCATCTCGTTGTCCGGCGTGCAGGCCTCGACGTATACGCTTCCGGAGAGCAGGCAGGCCCTCTCCGCATCCATCTTCCGCCTTGCGTCGAGCGGCCCCTCGGCCCCCTGCGTTGTCATCTCCACCTCGCGGATGGCGCCATCCGCACTGAACCGGACGGGTTCGACGCACGGCTTGCGCATCATGACGCTGTTGTGGGTGGAGCGATGGTAGAACACATACCACTGCCCGTTGAACTCGACCAGCGAGCCGTGGTTGGTCCAGTTCAACGGATCGCAATGATCGTCGTCGATGATCACCCCGCGGTACGTGAACGGGCCGAACGGGCTGGCGGCGGTCGAGTAGCCGAGGCACGACGGACGGTTGGCGCGGCTTATGTCGGCATAGATCAGATAGTAAATGCCGTTGCGCCTGATCATGTAGGCCCCCTCGTGGAAAAAATGTTCTTTCTCGGTCACAACCCCGTCGTGAACCGTGGCAGGGTCGATCTCGGTCATCGAGGGCTTCAGTCTGGCCACTTTTGCCGAGAATTGCCCCCAGATATAGTAGCCCTGTCCGTCGTCGTCGATAAAGACGCACGGATCAATGCCCTTGCGGGGCAGTTCGATCCGGCGGCTGTCGCCGAACGGTCCCGAAGGCGAGGGGCTCGTGGCTACCCCCTCCTCGCCGTTGTCGTTGCAGAAATAGAGGTAATACTTCCCCGCGCGATATTGACAGTCCGGCGCATAGAGCAGGTTGTCGTTGAAGCCTACGTCGCGGGACGAGAAGATGTGGCGGTCGACACGCCAGTTTATCATGTCCGAAGACCACAGCGCATGGTACTCCCACGAGCAGTAATAGTTGACGCTTTCGTCCTTCGAGCCGTAAACGTAAACCTTGCCGTCTTTCCACACATGGGCCGACGGGTCGGCAATGTAGAGGCCCGGAGGGACGATCGGATTCAGGGCCACGGCCCCTGCAAACGGGAGCGCGGCCAATATGCAGCCGACGATACATGTTCTCATGGCCCGCATTATTCGGCTGTGATTTCACCTTTTAGCAAAACGGTCTCGGCGTCCCTGCATATCAGCACGTCGAACGCGCCGGGCTCCACGACGAATTTGAGCCCCCTGTCCCACAGGCCGAAGCTGCGACGCGGCAGCGTCAGCTCCACCTCGCGGCTTTCGCCCGGGTCAAGGGTAATACGTTTGAAGGCCTTCAACTCTTTGGACGGACGGGCAACCGAGGCCAACCTGTCGTGCAGGTAGAGCTGCACCACCTCGTCGCCGCGCCGCGAACCGCTGTTTTTGACCGTGACATACACTTTGGTGTCGCCCTCACTGTTCACCCTGTCGGGGATACGCAGGCCGGAGTATTCGAACGTCGTATAGCTCAGCCCGAAACCGAACGGGAACATCGGTTTGCCGTCGTCGTCCAGATAGCGGTAGCCCCGGCCGGAGGGTTTGAAATAATAGTATATCGGCAACTGCCCCGCATGGCGCGCCCAACTCACCGGCAGCCGTCCGCCGGGGTTCAGGTCGCCCATCAACGCCTCGGCAACGGCCGTGCCGCCCTGCTCGCCCGGGTACCACGCCTCAAGCACCGCATCGGCCCTGTCTATCCAGTTTCTCAGGTCGATCACCGAGCCGTTCATCAGCACGACGACGGTTTTCGCCCCGCAGCTGCTTATGTCGGCAATCATCTTCTCCTGGTCAACTTCGAACGATGCGCCCTCGCCGCCCGCACCCGCAATATTGGCATGTTCGAGGCTTTCGCCCGCCTTCATCGTGCGTTTGGGCAGCGCGAGCAGGCTGCGGTCTTCGGCCTCGCCCTCCTGAATGGCGGCGAAAAATATCACCGCGTCGCATGTCCTGGCCAGCGACGCCGCGTCGCTGCGCCCGTCGTGCAGCACCACCTCCGCCTTGCCATGCAAACGGGTTTTCAACCCCTGATAGGGCGTAACGCCGTCCTTGATGAATTCGCCCTTGATGCCTCCGCTCGGCCCCGAATAGTCGCCCGTGCTGAGCCTGTCCGCCGCGGGGCCGAACACTCCTATCCGTTTGATCGTCCTGTCGGAGAGCGGCAGCGTATTGTCGCTGTTTTTGAGCAGGGTCATCACCTTTCTTGCCGCTTCGAGCGCAAGGGCGCGGTGCTCCCTGCATTTAACCTCTTTTTCGGCCTGTTTGGGGTCGACATAAGGGTTCTCGAACAGTCCCAGCTCGAACTTAACCTTCAACACCCTGCGCAGCGAAGCGTCGACCATTGCCTCCGGTATCCTCCCGCTCCTGACCAGTTCGGCCATATGGCAGTACGATGCGACATTGCCGAAGCCGAGCCCCACGTCCAGCCCCGCCTCGATGCACTGCGCCTGCGCTTCGGCGTGCGATTCGGCGGTTTTGTGCGCCCAGTAAACGCCAGGCACGCCGCCGTAATCGGAGACCGTGAAGCCCGTGAAGCCCCACTCGCCGCGCAATATGTCGGTCAGCAACGCCCTGTGCGCAGAGGCCGGAACGCCGTCGATGGAGTTGTACGAGGCCATGATCGACCGCGCCCCGCCCTCTTCGATACAGGCGCGGAACGGCTCCAGAAACACCTCGCGCAGCACTCGCCACGAGGTGCTCGACGAGAACGAGTCGTGGCCGCCGTCGCCGTAGTTGTCCACATAGTGTTTCGGGCTGGCCACCACGCCGTTATCCTCCAGCGCTCTTGTCCACGCCACGCCCATGCGCGCATTGAGGAACGGGTCTTCGCCGTAGCTCTCCTCGGTGCGTCCCCAGCGCGGGTCGCGCGAGACGTTGATCACCGGCGCGAACACCTGACGAACGCCCACCGCCTTCGTCTCTTTGGCCACGGCGACCCCTACCCTGTAATAGAAATCGTTGTCGAAGCTCGCCGCCATTGAGATGCTCTGCGGAAAACATGTGCCGACGCCCCACATGGCCGTGTGCAACGCCTCGCCGTTTTGCAGCACGGGGATACCCCAGCGGTTGGCGGCGATCGACTTTTTGGTGTCTTCGTTTATGGCCTTCGCACACTCCGCCGTACTGCGCGGCCCGGCAGGGGTGTTGTGCATGAAGTGAGCGATATTGCGGAAATGGCCCACCTCCCACATCCTGTCCTTGTATTCGTCGAGAAAAGTCAGATGGCTGCGCAGTTGATCGACCTTCTCTTCGAGCGTCATGCGGCCCATCAGGTCTTCGACCCGTTGCTCGACAGACAGTTCGGGATTTTTATAGTCGGGCAGTTTTTCCTGTTTCTGCTGTTTCTTCTGGGCGCATACGCCTGCCGAACCTGCTGCGACAAGCATGGCGATAAGAACAATAGTATGTCTTCTCATTTTTCGAACTTAAATTTTAATTGAAAAACCGTGCCTCCCCGACCCGACCCTGCGGCCCTTGCCGTCGGGCATGACCACGGTCGCCTCCGTGTTGGCAGGCACCGTAACTTCGAGAGTGAACAGGCCGTCCTTCCTTGTCCATGCCGCCTCTATCGTCCCCGCTATCGACCGGTAGCTGCCTTTGGCCCATTCGAGCCCGCCTCCGGGCTGGGGCTTGACGAAAAAATGACGGAACCCGGGGCTGCTGTCGTCGGGCCGAATGCCGAGAATGTAGCTGTACATCCACTCGCCGACGGCCCCGAAAGCCACATGGTTGAACGAGTTCCCCACCGGGTCTTGAAATCCGCGCCCAGCGACGTAACCGTCCCACCGCTCCCAGATGGTGGTAGCCCCCTGATCGAGCGAATACATCCACGACGGGAAGCGGCGGCTGAGCAGCAACCGGTAGGCAACGTCCGAATAGCCGTACTCGCACAGCTGCTTCATCAGCCAGATTGTGGTGTGGATGCCGGTGGACATGCGGAAGCCGTAAGCCTCGACGATCTCGGCCATGCGGGCGGCGGCTTTGGCGCGCAGGTTTTCCGGTATGAGCCCCATTTGCAACGTCATGGCGTAACCGGCCTGATTGTCGCCCTCGATGCGTCCGTCGGGCTTTACGAAGTTTTCGACGAACGCCTTGCGTATGGCGGCGTTCAGGTCGCCGTAGTGTCGCGCGTCGTCCCGCTTTCCGAGCAGCGTCGCCGTTTTGGTCAGGACGTCGGTCGAAAAGGCGAAATAGGCGGTAGAGAACAGGTACTCCGGAACGCCGTTACCTCTGTTCGGGTAATCCTCCGCATCGACGCTGTCGCCGTTGAGCCAGTCGCCGAAGCCGCCCTTGTTGTTGCGCCATATGTGGTCGGGGTTGGTGCGGTCGATGAAATTGACATACCTTTTCATGGCTTCGTACTGCGCGGCGAGGATAGTCACATCGCCGTAGTTACGGTAGAGCTGCCACGGGATTATCACCCCTGCGTCCGACCAGCCGGGCGAGTTGCTGAAAGCCTTCCAAATGCCGACATACGGCGACATGTCGGTGAACGGCCCCTCGTCCCACTGCGAGTCGCGCATGTCGCGCGCCCACTTGGTGTAGAAGGCCGCCATGTCGAGGTTGAAGATGGCCGTCTGCGAGAATATCTGCGCGTCGGCCATCCAGCCGAGCCGTTCGTCGCGCTGCGGGCAGTCGGTGGGGATGGAAACCAGATTGCCCCACTGCGTCCAGCGTATGTTCTCCCACAGGCGGTTTACGTCCCTGTCGGAACACTCGAAGGTGCCGGTCTCCGGCGAGGCCGAAGCGACGACTTTACCCTTTATCCAGTCGGTTTGCGGCTCGCGCGCCAGCCCCTCGACCTCCACATAGCGGAAACCGTGATATGTGAAGCGCGGTTCGTAGTCTATGGTCGCCTCGTCGCCCGGACGGTAAACGTCGACGGGACGCGCATCGCGCAGATTGTCTGTATAGAGCGTCCCGTCCTCATAGAGCATCTCGCCGTAGCGCATCCTGACGGGCTGTTTCGGGTTGTATGGCAGCGTCAGGCGGCACCAGCCCACCATGTTCTGCCCCATGTCGAAGATGTACCTGTCCCTCCCCGACTTGCGGACAGACACGGGCGGGAGTTCCCTTATGACCTCGACCGGCTCGTTCATCTGGGCGCACAACTTTCCGGCGACCGTCCCGAGAGGATAAGCCGCAGGCGCGCTCCAGCCCGAATCGTCGAAGCCTGCCCTGCCCCACCCTTTCCACTCGTTGCGCGCGTCGTATATCTCGCCGGTGAAGAAGAAGGCCTCCGTCACCGGGCCCTGCTGCTGCATTTTCCAGCTGCCGTCGGTGGCGAAAACCTCGCTCGAGCCGTCTTCGTAGAAGACGAGCAACTGTCCGAGGAAGCGGCGGGCATATCCGAAATTGCCCCGTCCGGGGGTCAGGTGGTGGGGGCCGGCGTACCAGCCGTCGGCGAGCGTCGCCCCCAGCACGTTCACACCCTGCCGCAACTGTCCGCCCACATCGTATGTCTGGTATTGCAGGTGTTTGTCGTAGGAGGTGAACTCAGGGGCGAACACCTGCCGTCCGATCTTCTCCCCGTTCAGGCAGGCCTCGTAAATGCCGAGGGCCGATGCGCTGAAAAAGGCGCGGCGCACCTTTTTCGCGATCGTTATCTCCTTGCGCAGCAACGGCGAAGGGGGGATCTTCGTGTCATAGACAAAATACTTGTTGTTCACCCTGACATGTCCGTCGGCGACGAGCTGCGGGTCGGCGGGCTGCCTGTCCTGCCAGCCCGAGGCATAGAAGCGCGTTTCGGAGGCGGTCACCGGCCTGTTCAGGGCAATGTTCTCCCTGTCGCGCAACACTTCGAACTCGGCCAGGCCGTATCCGTAACTGTTCCTGTCCAAAGCGGCCATTCGGGCAACGTTGAGCCTGACGTAGCGGGCCGCGACGGGCGCATCAAGCTGTTTGAAATAAAATTCGGCGGGGTGGACGGCCACATCGCCCGCCGTTTCGTCCACGATCGTCCGCGAAGCGGCAAAATCAGGCGACGAGGAGACCTCGACGCTGAACCGCAGCGGGAAAATATTCTCGCGCCTGAACGCCGGCCAGAGCCTCACCGCGTCGAACCTCTGCGCCTCGCCCAAGTCTATGGTCAGGGTGCGCCGTGCGTCGGCTTCGGAGGCAGGGAGGCAGAAGAAGCCTGAGAAGGGGTAATATATGTCGTCGGCGTGGACGGGATATTCCACCTCGCCTATCCACTGCGCCTTCCAGTCGCCTGACGATAGCGGCCCGACGAAGAAGCGCGCCACAGGACTCCATGCCGACTGCGCCCCCTTCTCGTCCCACGAGCACACCCGCCAGAAATAGAGCGTGTTAGCCAGCAGCGGCTTGCCGTTGTATGCTATCTGGCTGGCGCTGTTTCCCACCACTTTTCGCGTATCCCATGCGTCGGCGCGCTCCTGCGTCAGGGCGAGGCTGTCGGTGGCGACCATTATCCGGTATGCCGTCTGTTTCTTGCCCTTGTCCGTCGAGACCAGCTCCCAGCTCAGCCTCGGATGCGGCACATCTATCCCCAGCGGGTCGCGCAGGTATTCGCAACGCAGGCCGGACACTCCGACCGAACTCGCAGCCACAGCCGTCAACGCCGGAACCGCCGACAGAACAAAACACGCGAACAGAAAACAACGGGTGATCATCATTATATCTTTGCTTTGAAGTTGTATTTGCCCGAGCCTACCTCATGCCTCTTGCCGTCGGGCAGGACGATGGTCGCCTCGGTATTGGCCGGAACGGTTGCGTCAAGGGTGAACTGCCGGTTTTTGTACCGCCACGAGACCTCGATCGTACCGGCTATCGAGCGGTAGCTGCCCCTGACCCATTCCAGCGCCCTGTTCGGCTGCGGCTTGATGATAAAACGGCTGTAGCCGGGATGCGCCACGTCGAGCT
Source organism: Rikenellaceae bacterium (assembly GCA_031256675.1). Taxonomy (GTDB): domain Bacteria; phylum Bacteroidota; class Bacteroidia; order Bacteroidales; family Rikenellaceae; genus JAIRQC01. The sequence continues at coordinate 20,000 of JAIRQC010000108.1, read as the reverse complement.
GGATGCCGAGAATATGTCGGTACATCCACTCGCCCACCGCGCCTATGGCCACGTGGTTGAACGAATTCATGCCCGAGAACTGGAACCCGCGCCCGGCAACGTAACCGTCCCACCGCTCCCAGATGGTGGTCGCCTCCTGATCGATGGAGTAAAGCCACGACGGGAAGCGGCGGCTGAGCAGCAACCGGTAGGCAACGTCCGAATAGCCGTACTCGCTCAGCTGGTTCATCAGCCAGACGGTGGCATGGATACCGGTGGAGATGCGGTAGTCGTATGCCTTGACCGCCTCGACCATATTGGCCGCCGCCCGTGCGCGCAACTCTTCGGGCAGCAGGTCGAACTGCAACGCCATGGCATAGCCCGCCTGCGTGTCGCCCTCGATCTTGCCGTCGGGCGAGACGAATTTCTCGACGAAAATCCTGCATATCGCCTCGGCCAGCGCGCCGTAATGCCGTGCGTCGTCCTGTTTCCCCAGCAGTTTTGCCGATTTGGCGAGCATGTCGGCAGAGCAGGCGAAGTAGGCAGTGGAGAAGACGTCGTCAGGGATCTTGCCCCCCTCTTTCGGATAGTCGTCACTTACTATTGTGTTGCCGTTGAGATGGTCGCCGTAGAAGGTGCTGATGCCGTTTTTCCACACCAGGTCGGGATTCTTGCGGTGGACATAGTCGATGAACTTTTTCATCGACCCGTACTGCCGCGCCAGGACAAGCGTATCTCCGTAGTTCTCATATATGCGCCACGGAATGACGACCCCTGCGTCGGCCCAGCCCGGCGCCCCGAAAAACACGTGCCACGAGCCGTCGTTGGGCGAGAAGTCGGCATAGCGTCCGTCCGGCAGCTGGGTGTCGCTGATGTCGCGCGCCCATTTGGTGTAGAAAGCCGCCATGTCAAGATTGTATATGGCCGTCTGCGCGAATATCTGCGCGTCGGCCATCCACCCTTCGCGTTCGTCGCGCTGCGGACAGTCGGTGGGGATGGAAATCATGTTGCCCCACTGCGTCCAGCGGATGTTCTCCCACAGTTTGTTAACGTCCCTGTCCGAGGTAACCAGCGAACCGGTCACGGGCGAGGAGGAGGCGACCATCTTACCCAGAATATTGTCGAGCTGCGGCTCGCGCGTCAGCCCCTCGACCTCCACATAGCGAAAACCGTGGTATGTAAAGCGCGGTTCGTAACTTATGGCGTGTTCTTTGTCGGGCTTGTAGACGTCGGTCTGTGTGGCGTAGCGCATATTGTCCATGTAGAGCGAGCCGTCGTCGTAGAGCATCTCGCCGTAGCGCAGCCGTATGTTCTGTTTAGGATTGTAGGGAAGCGTCAGGCGGCACCAGCCCACCATGTTCTGCCCCATGTCGAAGATATATTTGTTGCGCCCGACCTTGTGTATTGAAACTGGCTTTATTTCGGCTATGATCTCTATCGGTTCGTTCATCTGGGCGCGGAACTTCGGCGCTCCCTTTGCAAACTGCACCGGAGGCGTAATCGACCGGACTGCCGACACGCTGCGCCAGTGCGAATCGTCGAAACCGGGGCAGTCCCAGCCTTTCTGTTCGTACATGGCGTCGTACACCTCGCCCCCGAAGTACGAGGCCTCGGTGATCGGCCCGCGCTCGAACAACTTCCAGCTGCCGTCCGTACCGACTATCTCGGAGGAGCCGTCGTCGTAGTTGATCAGCAGCTGGGCTATGAATTTGCGGAAATATCCATACCCGCCGCGGTTGGGGTGCGACCAGCGCGCACCGGCATACCATCCGTCGGCAAGCATTACGCCCAGCGCGTTCGCCCCCTGCCGCAACAGGTCGGTAGCTTCGTATGTCTGGAACTGTACATGGTTGTCGTAATCCGTAAATTCGGGTGCCAGTATCTGCCTGCCCACCTTTTGCCCGTTGATATACGCCTCGTAGATCCCGAGGGCCGAGGCGGTGAGGAAGGCGTTCCTGATTTTTTTGTCTATCCGTATCTCCCTGCGCAGCAGCGGGCAGGGCGGAACGTGGTCGGTGTGGTCGGAGCGGTTGGAGGCGACGATATGTCCGTCGGTGATGAGCGTCGCCTCGAGCAGGTGGCTCACCTCCGCCGTATCGGATACCTGCACGGGGCAGTTCAGCGCGATATTCTCCGTGTCGCATAGCGCCTCTATCTCTGCCAGCCCGAAACCGAACGACCCCTTGTCGGCCGGCGCGAGCTTCCTTACATTCAGTTTTAAGTAGCGTCCCTCGGTCTGCCCGTCGAGTTTTTTGTAGTAAAAGCAGGCGGGACGGATGGTAATGTCTTTTGCCGTTTCGTCGACTATAACCCTCGCGTCGCTGAAATCGGGCTTCGAGGCCAGTTCGACGGTAAAGCGCGGCGGGAAGAGTTTTTCACCGTACTGGGCGGGGAACAGCCGCACCGCGTCGAGTTTTTGCGCCCGTCCCAGATCTACCGTCACCCATTTTGCCGCATCGTCGCGCGGCTCCTGCAACGAGCGGTAGCCGCGGTAGCGATAGTATTGTCTGGCCGGGTCGACATGGTCTTCCCTGTCGCCGATCCATTGCGCCGTCCAGTCGAGCGCGGACATCGGGCCGGTCATGAAACGCGCCGCGGGGCTCCATGTCGACGGGGCGTCCGTTTCGTCCCACACGCGCACTTTCCAGTAATACAGCGTATTTGCTTTGAGCTGTTTGCCTCCGTATGCCATCTGGTTTGTGCGGTTGCCCTGCGTTTTGCGTCCGTCCCACGCATCGGCCCTGCCCTCTTCGAGCAACTTCGGGTCGGTGGCCGCCAGAACCTGCCATGCAGTTTGTCGTTTGTTTCTCCCCTCGGAGGTCAACTCCCAGCTCAGCCGCGGGTGTGGCATGTCGATCCCCAAAGGATCGGTCAGATATTCGCAACGCAAATTTGCCACCGAGATCCCCACGGCGGCAAAACCATATCCTGCTGTTAACAACAGGCCAAAAAACAGACAGATTTTTTTCATTGTTTACGCAGTTTATGTGTCACCATGAGCGAAATGGAGTGTGGCGAAATGAGGTCGAAAGCTCTACCGTCGTGTTTTATGAAGCGCGCGGACAGATGCTTCGACTTCGCTGCACTGCGTTCCGCCCCGCCCTGCATGACATGCATGGTGTGTTTTTGTTGATGCAAAAATATGTAAAAATACGAAAACAATGGCGGCGAAGTTTTGCCGCCATCGTCATTTGTCTGATAATAAGCACAATATCCTTAGTCTTTCACGCAACGGACAAGTCCGGCCCAATTATCGCCCCACTCTTGCCACCCCGGAGGGCTCCATGATTCGGGAGTGTTAAGCGCAAACATGTTGGAACCGTCTGTTGTCCTGTAATTGCCTTCGGGGAGAATCAGCAGACTTTCCCACGAGTCGACATCGAGGGTTGCGTTTGCTTGCGTAGGGCTCCACACAGAACCGCTCCCGTACACTTGTTTATACGAACGGTTGGTTACACCCGTGATAAACAGAGTGTACCACTCGGCAAGTTTTGCAATATGCCAACCGCTGGGGCAGGGATCCGAAGAATAGGAAATGAAATTGGGCTCACTGGGGGTGCCCCCGCCATCCGGATAGAAAAATTCTCCTGCCTCATAGCCTGTTGCGGCAAATGTTCCAAGAGCCGACAGGTTGGCTTTGGCCCACTTGACTCCGTTGACAGGGATATAATCCGGAGCGGGCGGGGCAAGGATGGTCAGGGTTTTGGTATAGGTTGCGCCTGCCGCGAAACTGGTCGGCGCAGTCAGGCTTTCGGCAACCTTATCGACGCCAGCCTCGGCGGCGACAAACGACAGGCCGTCTGCATTCTGAGGCACAACAAGCGCTTCGAAAATCACATTGCTGCCGTTGACCTCTTTTTTGTGCAGCAGGATGGATGGCGTCGGTTGCCCCGAAGGGGTAATCGCTCCGGTCGAAAGGTTGAGCGTGCCGGCAGTCTTGGCGTCATTCAGGCTAAGGGTCAGGTCGTCAAGATCAATACCCGGATCCTGCACATCCACCGTGATCTCAAGACGCGCCAGAGCATACGAGAACTCCAACGCGACGGGAGTCGTCGAAGCAGCCTGATCGGCCTTTTTGGCATACAGCACCTCCTGTGCAAGCCCTGCCGACTGGTCGCCTGTCGTGACGGCAAGCCCGCCGGCGTAGGTCGTGCCCGCCGTGTAGGGATAGTAGGCAACAAGGTCGACATTGCCCGTTGTGGGATAGTACACCGGCGAGGCAAAGGTAAGGCTGTTGTCGCTCTGGGGGGTCAGTTCGACATTGGCCGCCGCATCGTCCCCAACCAGAAAGAACCCAATCTTGTCGGCGGTCTCCCATGCGTTGTTCGCCACACGCGAGTCGATGCTCGAGGTCAGCGTCACGGCAGTTCTCCCCTTTGCGGGATCATCATTGTTTTTGTTCTTGCAACCGACGACGGTCGCCGATGCGCCGATCATCAGGAGTGAAAACAATCTTAAATTGTTTTTCATAATTGAAATTTTTTGAGGTTTATTAATATCCGTATCCCGGATTCTGGTCCAGCAAAAGATTTGCATTTCGAGCTTCAATCGGCACCGGATAGCGATTGTAGTTCGGGTCTCCTTTCGGCGTATGGTCGAACCATGCCTCGGAGTGGAACTTGCCCCAGCGCACCAGATCGGTGCGGCGGCGTTTCTCGCCGAGGAACTCCACCATCCATTCGTCGAGCATGCGATAGCCCGTGTCGTCGAGGTCGCCCGGCTGAACCTCCCACTCGCCGGGGGTTATGCCGGGGAAATAGCGTGTTTTCACCTGGTTGATCAATTGCGCGGCGCCGCCCTTGTCGCCGGCGCGCAATTTGCACTCGGCCAGCATGTAGTAGATCTCGGACAGACGGATAAGGGGCACGTCGGGGTCAAAGCGCAGGTAATCCTCGGCCTCGGTGGGCACCGGTTGGAACTTCAACAGGCGCACGCCCGAATTCTCCTCCGCATACCGAAATCCGTCGTTAACCGGCTTGTCGGCCTTGTAATAGATGGTGTCGATATAAACCCTCAGGTTTTTGCCCTCCTTGTCCGTGCGATACCTGCCGATTTTGATCAACATGCCGCCTTCGTTCTTGCCTACACGTTTGTTGTACAGACTTGCATTCTGATCGACATACGACACCAACTCGCCCGGATAGGTTTGCGAACATCTGCAACTGTCGCCATTTGCGCTGAGTTGCGGGCCGACGAGGAACATTCCCTTGTATGTGCCGCCGCCCGTGTAGACATACTGCTTCTTGCGCACATCATCCTTATGGAATTTGCTGAACGGACTGCCCAGACGGTATGTCGTCGTACTCTTACCCTTGCAACCGTCTATATTCGAGTCGTAGATGTCGAGGGCATTGAGGCTCATGCTGTCGTGGCTGAGCGACGGGGTGAGGCAGAAACCGTTTTGGGGCGCTCCCAGCTTCATGTTGCCGAACGCTACACGCTGATTGTAGTGCGTCGACCAATCGTAATTGCCAGCCTCCACGCTTCGACGGGTCTTGCTGCTCGGAACGTTCCATATTGTTTCGTCGGATGTTTCGTTGCCCCATCCGAAGATTTTGGTAAAATCCGAGGCCAGTGCATACGGGCCGAAATCGCCGCGTATTATCGAATCGCAGATCATGGCGCACTCGGCATACCTGTTCTGTCCGATATACGCTTCGGCATTGAAGTAGAGCCTGGCCCGCAGGGAGGCGGCAATAGCCTGATCAACATTACCGGTGCTTAAAGCGCCTAATTCAGCCTTTTTCAGCAGGTTGGGCCTTGCGCTTATCAGCAGCGAGTCGATGTAGTTGAACAGTTCGAGCGAAGTAGCCCGCGCCCCCTGCGGCCTCTTGTTGTCGCGGCAGATGGGCATGCCGCCGAAGAAGTCGAGGCCGCGCAGATAACATGCCGCCACCAGGACGTCGCACTGGGCATAGATCGATTTGCGCACGCTGTCCGGATTGTTGGGGAACAGCTTGTTGAAATCCGCAAACCGCGCAATATCCTCCTTCACGGACCACGTCTTCGCTACCCCCTGCCCGACAGCTTCCCAAGCCCCGTTCAGACCGTAGGTGGTCACGGGACTGAAGTTGTGCCCGTACATGTCGAGGTAGATGCCGCCGTCGCCCCAGTGGCCGCCGTCGCGCGTAGGCATGAAAATTTCGTCGGTGACGAACTCCTGCAACCTCGCCCAGTCGGTACGTTCGATCCCTTCAGCCTCATTATAGGTATAATGGATGTAGGCTGGCGTAAGGCGCATGTACACTTTCTCCGGCGAATCGAAAAACGTATTGGGATCCACCTCTTTGTGGTATTCCGGATCGATGTTGCATCCGCACAGCGCCGACAGTGCGGCGCCGAAGAGGAAAGTCGATACTTTGATCTTTTTCATGTGATCTGTTCGTTAGAAATTAAATGTCACGCCCAACGCCCAGCTTCTGGTCGGCGGATAAATATCGATGACCTCTATACCGTTTTGCCAGCCGGTAATATTCACCTCGGGGTTTACTCCCGAATATTTCGTAAAGGTATAGAGATTGTTCACCGTCAGATAGACGCGCACATTCTCGATCTCCTTTACAAACTGTCTCAGGGGAAGCGTGTAGCTGAGGCTGACGTTTTGTATCTTCAGGAATGTGCCGTCCTCAATGAAATAGTCCGTCACCGGCATGTCGGAAATCATGATGTACCTGTTCTTTTTCGACATTGACGACGCCAGCCTGTTGGGCCCGTTTTTCTGGGTGTCTGCCGTATAGCTGCGGTAGCCGTTGTAGAGTTGCACCGAATTGAAGATGTCGAAATCGATCCAGCTGGTCAGCGTAGCGCTAAATTGCAACCGTTTGTAGCGCAGCGAGTGCGTCCATCCGGCCATGACCGTCGGGGTGTAGTTGCCGACAAATTTCTTTCCGTCCTCGGTCAGCCGTCCGTTTGAAGAGACGATGGTACCGTCGCCGGTATAAGCCCCGAAATCGTACATGCCGTCAACATAGATGCTCGGCACGAACCCTGCATGCTCGTGCACCCAGAATTCGCCCACCTGGCGTCCCATCTCGAAACGGTGTACGTATTGCCGGTTGATAAAACCTTCTGTCAGGTTCATACCTTCGATGACCTTGCCGACGGTGGTAGTGTTGTGGCTCAGGTTGATCGAGGTTTCGTAGTCCCAGTTTCTCGACTGTACGATCTTCCCGCCTATCTCGAACTCGAAGCCGACGTTTCTCAGGTCGCCGATATTTTTGTACATCTTGGGGACGAGATTCGGTGGCGACGGCACTTTGGTTTCATTGATCAGGCCGATGACATTGCGCTGGTATATGTCCAGTTTGCCGAAGAGCCGGCTGTCGAACAGCGCATAGTCGAGGCCGATGTTCCACTCGTGCTTCTCCTCCCATTTCAGGTCGGGATTGGGCGTGTGCCCTCCTACGCCGTATCCTACCGTCCACTCATAGTCTTTGGGGTTAGTGGTGGATGGCGTCATCCAGAACAGGTCGGAACCGTACATGAGATTGGCATAGGTGGCGTTGAAGCCCTCGTTGCCCGTCTCGCCATACCCTGCCCTGAGTTTCAAATCGCTCATCCACTTGACCGGCTTCATGAACTCCTCGTCCGAGATGCGCCAGCCGGCTGACAGGGCCCAGAAGTTGCCGTAGCGGTTGTTGCGTCCGAATTTCGAGCTTCCCTCGCGACGGAACGAGGCCGAAGCCATATAGCGTCCCTGCCAGTTGTAGTTCATGCGGCCGAAATAGGCGGAGAGCTTCTCGGAGGGACTTTTCCCCGATTTCATCGTCGCATCGCCCTCTTTGAGGAAAGTTCCCTTTTCCATGTCCCAATATTTGGTGTCATCGATAGGGAAATTTTTGTTGTACATCTCGAAATATTGCGAGTTGTGGCTATAATAGCTGTAACCGGCCACCGCATCGAACGAATGATTGCCGAACGAACAGCTGTACGACAGATAGCTGTCGCTGTTGAGGTTGTCCGTCTTGTCGAACCTCAATGTCGCTTCGCCGCCCTGTTTGTTCCGCTGCATATCCGTGGTGTTTCGCGAGGTAAACTTGTAGGTCTCGGCCTGACGGTTCTCGTAGCCGCCCGAAACGGTCAGCGACAGTCCCTTGATCGGCAGGATGTTGAATTTCAGTTCGGCGTCGGGACGGAACCACTTGTCGAGCACGTTGTCCGTTTTGAGCGCCGCGTCGCCAATGACGTTCTGTCCCTGGTCGTCTTCCACCCAGATGTTCCACCCTTTGGGCCCTGTCGGATCATAGGCGCTGCGGCTCGGGTTCAGGTTCAGGATGGAGGGCATGGAGACAAACGACTTGTCGCGGTTGGCCTGTCGGTAGTCGACATGCGTGTTCAGCTCTACCCAGCCGTCGAGCATCTTGAAATTGGCATTGATACGGCCGCCGTAATCCTTTCGCTTGTCGCCGCGCATGATGCCGTTGTTGTTGTCGTACATGACGTTGGCGTAGATGCGGGCATACTCGCTGCCGCCCTGCACCGTGAGCAGGTGACGGTTCGATATGGGGCTGTCGGTCAGCGCTTCTTCCCACCAGTCGGTATTTCCTCCGAAATTTAGCGTCGCGGGATAGGCCCTTTTGAATTCTTTCAGCGACATCAACTCGGGCCTGCTGTAGTTCTGTTTGTAGGTTGCCTCGCCCGTGTAGCTTACGCGCAATTTGCCGTCTTGGCCGCGTTTGGTGGTGATGAGTATCACGCCGCCTGTGGCCCGCGTACCGTATATGGCTCCTGCCGAGGCGTCTTTCAGGATGTCTATCGACTGAATGTCCTCCTGAACGATCGAGCGGATGTCGCCGCCGGGCATTCCGTCTATCACGACCAGCGGGTCTTTCGACGCATTGAGGGAGGCCATGCCTCGGAACTGCAATGTCTGGTCTGCGTTAGGGCTGTCGGTGGCTGCAACGACCAGGTTGCCCACCTTGCCTTTCAGCGCGTTGGCAACCGTCGCCCCGCCAACGCCCTGCACCAGGTCGCCGGCGGCGATGGAGGTTACCGCGCTGGTGAGCATCTTCTTCTCCATCGAGCCGTAACCCACCTGCACGGTCACAGTTTCGATGTCTGTTTCGGCCTCCTTCATCGTTACGTCGATACGGGTTTTTCCGGCAATGGCCACCTCCTGTCCGGCCATGCCGATAACGGCGAACCTCAATGTGGCCGTCGAGGGGGCCTGAATGGCATACTCGCCCGCCGCGTTGGTCGTCGTGCCGATATTCGTCCCTTTCACTCTGACGCTCACTCCTGCCAGCGATTCGCCCGTGCTGCCGGTCACCTTGCCGGATACGGTCAGGCTTTGCGCCGACAAGCCCGACGACAGCAGGCAGAACAGCCCGGCAAGAGACGCCCGACACGCTGCTTTTATTGTTTTTCTCAATGAAATCATTTCTGTTTCATGGTTTAATATTATCTCATGACGACAAATCTCCTATCGTGTTTGATAAGGCAGGCAGAGCATGCACTCTGCCTGCCGTTTATCACAAGCGGTTTACGGATTGGGCTCGTCGTCTACACCGGCCCAGAAATCAACCTTTATACCTATATCGAAATTACCGTCTTCAGTAAATTGCGCAAGGTTGGACTGTATGGTCCATACAAGCCAGTAATACTTGTTCGGCGCGCCGCTCAGACGTATTTTCAGGGTGCGTTCGGTAGTCGGGTCATACAAATCGGGGGGAACATCGCCTGCTTTCGAGAATAGCATCGGAGTGCCGTCTTCATTGCGGCCTTCGGGCACGTTAAATTGATTGATGCCGCCGCCGCGTCCTTCCTGCACTACCATTGCATAGGCTCCGCCATCATCTGCCGGTTCTACCTCATAGCTTCCGTCAGGAGAATTCTTGTAACCGGGTTCCCTCTCGCACAGGAAAGTATGGGCGCCGGAACCTTCGCATACCACTTTAAGTACGCCGTCTTCAAATACTGGAAGTTTAAGGTACATCGCCGGCACGATACCCCAGCCCATATGGACATATACCAGTTTGCTGGAGAAAGTGCCTGTGATCTCCGGATTGTGAATGTCGGGATCCTTGGCTGCTTGTGTCACGGTGAAAGTCTGTTCGATCGAGCCGTTCTCTTCGACGTAGAATCTCACGGTAGCCGTACGGTCCTGGTCGATGGGGTTGGGTGCAACCGTCATTTTGACCGTTTTGTTGCCCCAGCTTTGGCGCGGAGAAAACGAGAGCCAGTCCGCCTCCGACGACAGTACCCATGTCGCGTCGTCGTTGTCGCTTGTGATCCTTAAAGTAATCTGTTCCCCTGACCACGCTACCTTGTTGGTCGCAGCGTAGTCGTGTGTAATCTCAGCCGAGATCCCGCCGGAACCCGACTTCTTGCAAGCGCTGAGCGCCAGCCCTGCAAGCAGCGATACTGCTGCCACTGAAAAAATCCGTTTCATAATTACTTGTTTTTTTAAGTTAAACTTGGGTTAATATGCTGTAACGTTGCGCTACATCCATTCCTTTAACATATGGCGGCCGCCCGCGCCGCACGGCCGCCATATGTCATGCTAATATGTCGGCCAGAGCAGGTTCCAGAACGTCTCGTAGTCGCCATTGCGTGTTTGCGACAAAGTACGCCCGTCATACTCCTTCCACGTCCTCTCCACATACGGGCCACCGCCTTTGGTGCGGGCGAGGTCGAACGTGCGGAACTTGTCGATGTCGTTGTAGTCGGCCATCTGGCCCGAGCGCAGCAGGATCGTGTTCCACGCCTGATACCTCGACCCGAAGTCATAATTCATGTATCCGCCCTCCCTCATGCAGGTTCTCTCGTTGGGCCCCCACAGGCTACGGCCAAATATATGGCCCTGCATTGAGGTGGCGTAGTAGCCGATTCCCTCCGCAATGTATGCCGGATCGCTTTTGCTGCCGCCCGGAAGAAAATCTTTCCAGATCACCTGTTCCCTGGGCCGGTAGTCCACCCACCAGTTGAACCCGCGGGAGTGCTTCTCGTCTATATCGGCTTTCAACACATCGGTAGGTTCGTAACCGCTGCCTACGCCGTACATGTCGGGCAGGTCAAGGAACGAGTGGCCGGTGAATTCGTGAATTGTCCAATAGCCGTGGTCTGCCTCATTAATTGCGCCTCGGGACAGGGGATTGGAGGCATTGCCCGGGTATGGGCCGTTGGCAAAGAACATTACGCGGACAAGCCCGCCGCCGTCGCCGCCCCAGTTTCGATTGCCGCCGGGGCCCCAGCTGCATGTGCCCGACCTGCTCTTTATGTCGGCGTCGGTGTGCACCGGCTCGCCGTTGTCCCTCCATACCTTGTACATCCGGCTGGCAGCATTTATGGCAGCGGTTATAACGGCGCCCGTATTCTCTCCCGCGCCGTAAGTGTCGAACCTCGTTACCGTCGGCGCGTAGTTGGAGCGTCCGGGATAGTTAACGCTGAACTCGGGCGACTCGCTCATCAGGATAAGTACGTCGAAGTACTCTTTCATATCGCAGATCACCTCGTTGGCAAAGAAAGTCCTGGCTGCCACGGTTGCCGTCTCTTCCCACCAGCCGCCGCCGTTCCTGAAGTCGTTGCCCTTGCGCAGAGCCTCCCTGTCGAACCCGTCGCCGGCAATCACCACCGGAATCCCCTTGCCTATGGTATGTTTTTTGAACACCAGCACCTCGCCGTCCTGCCAGTAGTCGCTGGAGGTGGTGATGCTGAGATTGGGGTCGACGCTGTGGGCGTTGCTGTCCCAGTTCTGGCGAACGGTAACTGTCTGCGTCTTCCCTGCCGGAACGGAGTTGAACGTGAGCGTACCCGTCCGCACGCCGCCGGTAGTGTTCGGATCTGCCGACACGTTCAGCAACTGCTGTCCCATGCCGCTGGTCTTGTCGACATGCAGCCACGAATCGCTCGCCGTAACCGTCCACGAGACGCTACCGCCGGCGAACCAGCGCAAAAAGCGGGCGCCGCCCCTGTCCGACAAACTGACCGAGTTCATCGCGTCCGAATAGCCGAAGAAACGGTTCAGCAGGCTGCTGTTGTAGTTCTGCCTTACCGTAACCTCTTTGGTGCGGGTTGCCGTCTTGATGAACAGTTTGTCCTCGCGGGCCGAAGTCTGAGAGTTGGCAACAGCATTCAGAGTGATCCTGACCGTAGAGCCAGCCCCGCCGCCGCGCGGCGATAAAGTGAACCAGGTCGCATTCGACTCAATGGTAAATGCCTGAACGGACTTTACCGAAAAACTCGTCTCGTCGCCAATGATGTAATCGCTGACACTGATTCTGTCCGACTCCGTTCCGGTATTGTCCTTCACGATGATGTTGAGCCTCTTGCCCTGCGTGACGGTAGCCCTGGTGCGTTTTTTGCCGGAATTTACCGTAATCTCGCCCGTTCTGTCCTCCTCGTCGTCGTCGTTGTTCTGAGCGATGGTCACCGTGACCTCGCTGTTGCCGCTACCACTGTCGGGCGACACGGTGATCCAGTCGTTGTCGGGGTGAACCTGCCACTCCCCGTCGCAACTTATGATCAGCTTCATCGTTGCCGCGCTGTCGCCCTCGACAACAAACTCATACGGATCGAGCCGCAGTCTGCCGTTCGATTGACTTGCCGGCTCTTTCTTGCAGCCGGCAAGTATGGCAATGCCGGCCGCAAGGATCCAAAAATTTCTTTTTAACATCTTTTAATAATGTATTTTTATCAGTCTTTCACACAGCGGACATACTCGGGCAGATTGGTGGAGTTGTCACCCCAATACTGCCAGTGCCCGCCAAAATCCCAACTTGTGGGGACGGCCAAATTATTGTAGAGTTCCGTGCCCACATCGTTCGTGAGTCTGTACAGTCCGTCGGTAATATGTAACGTCAGAGTGGTCTCCCACGAATCGGCGGTAAGTGGCGTGGTCGCCGTCGGAGTGAAGTATGTATCCCCACTATAATCCAGCCTGTTGGCGAGGCCTGGTACGGCCTGATCCTGGGGGGTGGTTTGACCGCCATTGACGAAAACAGTGTTCCATTCGGAACGTTTGGCGGTATGCCAGCCTGTTGGACATGGGTCTGTCGAATCTCCGAAGAACGAAGCCCCCATCTCGTATGCCGTCGCCGCAAACGTTCCCGTCGCGCTCAGGTTGGTTTTGGCCCACTTCACGCCGTTATACAAGATATAATCTACGGGTATGGGAGCCACTCCTGCCACGGAACAGGTACGGTTGTAAATGTAACCCGCTTCATAATTGTCGGGGGCAACCTCTACCGTAAACTCCTGATCGCCCGAGGAGAGGATCAGCTGTACATCGCCCTGCTCCACCTCAACAGGGGGCAGGAATGCGGCGAAATAGATCGTGTTGCCCGTCTCGCCGACGCGGACGATCGGCACGGTGCCGATTTCGCCCGTCGCCGTAGCATTGCCTGTGACAAGGCTCAGCGTTCCTTTCGTTTTCACGCCCTGCAATTTGGCCGTCATGTCTGCCGTAGCTGCACCGGGGGTGGTCACAACTACAACAAAGTTGATCCGCGCAAGGGCAGGTGTAAATTCGAGCGTAATCTGTTCGTCGTCGCGATACGATACGCCGATCGCCTTGGCATAGAGAACTTCCGTCGCACCTGCGTCGAACTCGACCCCGTTGTTATACGTTGCCGTCGCCGTGTAGGGATAATATCCCACCATGTCCACCTTGCCCTTGTCGCTCGGATAGTAAACCGTCGAATTGAAAGTGAGCGCGCCCGAAGGTTTGGCCGTCATCATGACATTGTTCCCGTTCACTGTTTTGCCATCGCGGACCATCATGAACCCGACCCTGTCATTTGACGCCCATGATGTACCTGCAACCCTGGTCGTTCCGCTGATAATGTTCGACATAAGTGGCGATACGGGGGTCAGTTTGACCATCTCCGGATCATATTTCGTGCATCCCGACAAAATCACACCTGCCAAAACAAGTGTTAGCAAATAAGCCTTCTTCATTTTTATATATTATAGGTTAAAAAAGCTGTTCGATTGGCACGTGGCCTGTCGTTACTGATTTATTCTCGGCCAGAGCAGATGCCAGAAGCGGTCGTAATCGCCTTCGGCGGTCTTCTGCAAAAGTGTTGCGCTGTATTTGCTCCACGACCGTTTTTTCGCTGCCGGATCGGTATATGCGCCCTTGTACGGGAAGCCGCGCGTGCGATTGCGATCCCAGGTCATGAATTCGTCGAGGCCGTCGCCCGCAACATGTGTGCCGGAAGCTATGTACTGGACAAAGCGGGCATATTCGCCGCCCGGATCGCCCGCACGCAACAGGATGGTGTTGCGGAGCTGCAATCTTAATCCCAGGTCCATGTCCAGACGATGTCCGCGCATACACGATTCGCTGCTCGGCCCCCACAAATAATTACAGAAGTTGCCGCTCCACGTGGTCGCATACGTCCCTACTATGTCGAGCTCATAACCGTTTGCCGTTCCCTGCGTATATCCAGGCTTGCCGTAGAAGTCTTTCCATATCGCCTGTGCCGGCTGGAGGGGAGTAGTCGGATCGTTGGGGGTGCTGTCGATATGCCAGCTGAATCCACGCGGATGATGTTTGCTACGAAGGGTGACCATCAGGTCGAGAACATTCTGTGCCGAGTTAAGGCCGCAGCCGCTCCAGTACATGTCGGGAATGTCGCAAAGCGTGTGGCCGGTGAATTCATGGATCGCCCAATAGTCGAAGTCGGGTTCGTCGATGCCCATGCGGCACATCGGGTTTTGGGCATTGCCCGAATAGGGGCCGTTGGCCATGAACATCACGCGGACAAGCCCGCTACCGTCGGCGCCCCAGTGGTGGTTGTCGGGAAGGCCTGCCGGGCCCCAGCTGCATGTGCCTGAAACGCTCATTATGTCGGCCGCGGTGTGCCCGCCGGAGGTGTTGATAATGCCCCACTGCGTGTACATTTGCTTTACGGCGTTCCTTGCGGCGTTCATGACCCTGTCTTGATCTTCGTCCCATGCGTTGTGCGCCCCGAACTTCGTCCTCGTAGTGGGATAGGGGTCGTAGTTGACGCCGCGTTCCTCGGATTCGCTTGTCAGGATCAGAACATCGAAATAATCCAGCATGTCGCAGATCACCTCGTTGCGCTTGAAATTCTCGGCAAGATGCGTAGCCCAGTTCTCCCACCAGCCGCCTTTTCGGAGATCTTCCCTGTCGAACCCGTCGCCGACAATCACCACAGGAACACCCTTGCCTATGGTATGTTTTTTGAACACCAGCACCTCGCCGTCCTGCCAGTAGTCGCTGGAGGTGGTGATGCTGAGATTGGGATCGACGCTGTGGGCGTTGCTGTCCCAGTTCTGGCTAACGGTGACTACCTGCGTCTTCCCTGCCGGAACGGAGTTGAACGTGAGCGTACCCGTCCGCACGCCGCCGGTAGTGTTCGGATCTGCCGACACTTTCAGCATCTTCTGTCCTGTGCCGCTGGTCATGTCGACATGCAGCCACGGAGCGCTCGCCGTAACCGTCCACGAGACGCTACTGCGGGAGAACCAGCGCAAAAAGCGGGCGCCGCCCCTGTCCGACAAACTGACCGAGTTCATCGCGTCCGAATAGCCGAAGAAACTGTCCTGCTGGCTGTTGTAGTTCTGCCTTATCGTCACCTCTTTGGTGCGGGTTGCCGTCTTGATGAACAGTTTGGCCTCGCGGGTCGAAGTCTGAGGGTTGGCAACAGCATTCGTGGTGATCCTTGTGTTGGCGCCCGCCGCGCCGCTGTGTGGCGAGAAAGTGAACCAGGTCGCATTCGACTCAATGGTAAATGCCAGATCGGACTTTACCGAAAAGTACGTCTCGTCGCCCATGATGTAATCGCCGACGTCGATGTTGTCCGACTCCGTTCCGGTTTTGTTCATCACGATGATGTTGACCCTCTTGCCCTGAGTGATGGTAGCCCTGGCGCGTTTTTGGCCGGAACTTACCATGATCTCGCCCGTTCTTTCTTCGCCGTCGGCGTCGTTGTTCTGAGCGATGGTAACCGTGACCTCGCTGTTACCGCTACCCCTGTCGGGCGATATGGTGATCCAGTCGTTGTCCGGGGATACATGCCATTCCCTGTCGCAGCTTATGATCAGCTTCATCGTTGCCGCGCTGTCGCCCTCGACAACAAATTCATACGGGTCCAGTTTCAGCCTGCCTGTTTTCGGTTCAGGGTCGTTCCCGCAAGCCGAGAACAAAAGTCCGCCGACAATTGCCAGGAAGCTCGTCAATCTTAATTTCATAATTATTTATTATTTGTTTGGTTTTTCGTAAAATTTTGCGTATTATATCAACATGCGATACAGTACCCGCATGTTTTGAGTATCACAATATTACCGTCCGACCGTTATAATATCGTTAATATGATCATACAAAAAGCTCCGATTGTGCTGTAAAAGCCGAGAAAAATCCGCGCTGCCTGAAATTTCCTCAGGTTTTTGTTGGAGTTTACAAATAAAACCGCTTTCTTACGAACCCCGTATCAACACCATTATACATCTGACATTCAAATCCTTTTGCAAAAACACAAAAATCATTTTCCGTTATCTTGCAGACTTTTAGCAAGATTTTGACCGACCACAAACACAATATCTATCGTCATTGCTGCAACTTTATAAAAAGTAATACAAAGGACTAAAATAATTTTGAAAAATCAAAACATAACGTAAATAATACGCTAAGCCTCCGCTTGACGCCTGATTAACAGTGCGATATGCCGATCCCCAAAAAATGGAAAATACGGTATCTAATGGCAGGTTTGTTTAATTCGACGTCGTTTTGATAAGAAACGACCTCCCGACTCCGGTAAATTCCGGCCCAACATGGACATTACGCCGACGGCGGCCGACAGTAATACAGCCATAAAAAACATGCGGACGATATGAAACGCCGGATTTTCAAAAAGTCCGGCGTTTTCATACATCAGGCGCGTCCGGTCACTTTTTCCAGACCGACTCCATCTCTTCGAGCGTCTTGCCTTTGGTTTCGGGCACCATCTTCCACACGAACAGGGCCGAAAGCAGAGCCATCAGGCCGTAGAAACCGTAGGTCAGCCCGCCGCTGAACTCCATCATCGGCGGATAGGTCGACGAAATGAGGTAGTTGGCCGCCCACTGCGCCGCCACGGCCACCGCCACAGCCTGTCCTCGGATGCGGTTGGGGAAGATCTCAGAGATGAGAACCCAGCAGATAGGCCCCCACGACATCATGAACGAAGCTGTATATATAATAATGAATACCAGCGTCCAGACGCCTATCACATCGCAAAATGCCAGGGCCGAAATGGCGAACATCCCGAGCGCCATGCCGATCGACCCCGTTATGAGCAGCGGACGGCGGCCCCACTTGTCGACCGTCACGATGGCAACGACCGTAAAGACGACGTTCACCAGCCCCATGATGATGGTTTGCAGCATCGAAGCGTCTTTGGCCGCCCCCATGCTCTCGAATATGCGCGGGGCATAGTACAGGGCCACGTTGATGCCCACAAACTGCTGGAACGCCGAGAGCAGGATGCCGATAACGAGCACCTTCCAGCCGTATGACAGCAGTTTGCCCCTGACCGGCCCGGCGAGCGTCTGTTTAATCTGCGAGAGTATCTCCCCTGCCCTCTCTGCGCCGACGTTAATCTTTTTGAGCGTCTTCAACGCCCGCTCCTCGCGGCCACGCATGGCCAGGTAGCGCGGCGTTTCGGGCACCAGCAGCACCAGCAGGCCGAACACTCCGGCGGGTATGGCCCCTGAAGCGAACATGTGACGCCAGCCGACGCTGTTGATCCACTCTATCGTTTCGCCGCGGGCGATGCCCCAGTTGACGAAGTAGACTACCAGCATCCCGAAGATGATGGCGAACTGGTTGAACGACACCAGCCGTCCGCGTATCGAGGCGGGGGCGATCTCGCCGATATACATCGGACAGACCGCCGAGGCCAGTCCAACGCCTATACCTCCGATGATACGGTAGAAGTTGAAGGTCAGCAACAGTCCGAGCGATGGTTCGCCATAGGGAAAGAGCAGCGTTTCGGGCCATGCCGAGCCCAAAGCCGCCACGAAGAACAGCAGCGAAGCCACCAGCAGCGACCCCTTGCGGCCCAGGCGATTGGCGCACAGTCCCGAAATGGCCCCGCCGATGATGCAGCCGACGAGCGCGCTCGACACCGTGGCCCCGTGCATGAACGAGCTAAGCCCCAGCGGTTTGATCAGGAACGCCTCGAGCGACTTCTCCGCGCCGGAGATCACCGCCGTATCATAACCGAACAGCAGCCCCCCGATGGTGGCTATGAGCGTAATGCCCAGTATGTAACCAAAGTTGTATTCTCTTGTTTTCATCTATTGTGTCGGTTTTTAATGTCGCCCCGGGCGATTTTCGGCCCGCACCGCACCGCTGCCTGCGAAAGCGGCGACGCAAGCAGCAGGCGGCTGCTGGCCACGGCACGGCCGTGCCAGGGGCGACATAACTTTTAGATGCACATGTTGACTATGGCCTCGTAGAGCTCCTGCTTGCCGCTGGTCTGTTTCGGCTCGCCCTTTGCCGCGGCGTGGGCGGCAAGCTGCTCGAGGGTCATCTTTCCCTTCTCGAACTCGGCCCCCGCGCCGCTGTCGAACGAGGCGTAACGCTCGGCGAGCATCTTCGGGTAGGGCGAGTTCTCCAGCAGTTCGGCTGCCGAAAGCAGCGCGCGGGCAAAGGCGTCCATGCCTGCGATGTGGGCTATGAACAGATCTTCGGGGTCGGTGGAGTTGCGGCGGGTCTTGGCGTCGAAGTTGGTGCCGCCGCCCTGCAAGCCTCCCGAGCGCACGATGACCAGCATGGCCTGTGTCAACTCGTAGAGGTCGATGGGGAACTGGTCGGTGTCCCAGCCGTTCTGGTAGTCGCCACGGTTGGCGTCGATCGAGCCCAGCAGCCCCGCGTCGGCGGCGCACTGCAACTCATGTTCGAACGTGTGGCCGGCCAGCGTGGCGTGGTTGACCTCGATATTGAGCTTGAAATCGCCGTCCAGTCCGTTGGCGCGCAGGAAGCCGATAACGGTCTCCGTGTCCACATCGTACTGGTGTTTGGTGGGCTCCATAGGTTTGGGCTCGATGAGGAACGTGCCCTTGAAGCCCTTGCCGCGGGCGTAGTCGCGCGCGGCGGCAAGCATCGTGGCAAGGTGCTGCTTCTCGCGCTTCATATCGGTGTTGAGCAGCGAGCAGTAACCCTCGCGGCCACCCCAGAAGACGTAGTTCTCGCCACCGAGCTCGATTGTCGCGTCGAGGGCGTTCTTGATCTGCACCGCCGCCCGCGCCACAACGTCGAAGTCGGGGTTGGTGGCCGCGCCGTTCATATACCTCGGATGGCTGAATACGTTGGCCGTACCCCACAGCAGCTTTATGCCGCTCTGTTTTTGCTTCTCCTTTGCATAGGCGACGATGGCCTTCATGTTGGCCTCGTACTCGGCTATCGACCCGCCCTCGCTTATGAGGTCAATGTCGTGGAAGCAGTAGTATTCGATGCCGATCTTCTGCATGAACTCGAACCCTGCGTCGAGTTTGGCCTTCGCCCTTTCGAGCGCGTCGGCAGGGCTGTTCCACTCGTAAACCTTGGTGCCCGAACCGAACTGGTCGGCCCCGTCGGCGCACAGCGTATGCCAGTAGGCCATCGAGAAGCGAAACCAGTCTTTCATCTTTTTGCCCGCCACGACCCTCTCCGCATCATAGTAGCGGAACGAGAGCGGATTGCGGCTCTTTACGCCCTCAAAGGCGATTTTGCCCACGCAGGGGAAATACTCTTTCATCATTTTTTGGGTTTTATGGATTAATTGTCTGTCAACTTGTACGTGATCATGTAATAGTGGGGAGAGAAACCGAGGAGCTCCCTTGTTGCGGCTTCGTCCATAGACAGGTCGACGGCCCCGCAGAACCGCTCCCCGCCATGTCCGTCGTCCCACGACGAGGCGTAGACCAGCAACGGAGTCTCTTCGCCGAATTTCCACTCCGTCATGTCGTAGCTGCGCCAGTGGTATGACTGCCACGGACGATCTCTCTTTTTCCTGAACGGGATGAGGGCAGACATGGAACAAATATCGAAACTTGCCAGCGACACCGTGTCGCCCGCCGAATCTTTCGTATAA
>JAIRQC010000137.1 GCA_031256675.1 Rikenellaceae bacterium | reverse complement strand
ACACCGCCCGGCGCAGCCCTGTCGCCGGAGGGTCGCAAAGTTTTAGCTAAAAACAGCCTGGCGAAGCAAGGTCGGCAGCCCGCAGCCGCGCCACGCGGCGGGCTGCCCGCTCTGCCTATGGCGTCGCGAACATCCTCTGCCGGCTGCGGGCCGAAAATTGCAACGCAGTAACGCCGCAGGGCAACCGTGTTGCCCTGCGGCGGCAGGCGACCAGCACGGGGAGGTAACTGTATAGCGAGAAATGAGAAATACTTGAAACGCAACTAATGAAGGTAACAAGTAGTGGTTTCGGTTTTCGGCCCGCAGACGGCGGAGGGTGCGACAGGAGCTTGGGGCGACAGAGCAGCCCTCCGCGTGAGGCGGCTGCGGGCTGCCGACCTTGCTCCGCAAGGCCGGACAAAACAATCACCGGCCAGCGCAGGGAGGTAACCGTATAGTGACAAATGATTAGTGAGAAGAGGCTGCTCTCTATCTTGTCGCTATTCACTGATGTTTAATATTTTTTTATGAAAAAACTGACGATCATTTCGCTGTTTGGCCTGGCGGCCATCGACAGCGTCCCTGCCGCTCCGACGGAAAACACGACGGAAAACAGGGTCAAAACAACATTCCAGACCTCCCGCGAATGGAGACCGACAATAGACAACCGCGCCGACGCGGCAATGATATACGGCGTGGGAGGCAATCCCTCCGACCGTTCGCGAAGGGTCTCTTTCGAGGAGCGCGTGCGTTCGTGGCGCGACAGGGGCTATGTAGCCCACTTTATGACCGGCATAGCCTGGGGCGAATATCAGGACTACTTCACCGGACGGTGGGACGGTCGGCCACACCTCGACGAGGGACAGGTGCAGCTCAGCGGCGACACGATATGGCACGGACATATGGTGCCCTATATCGTCCCGACCGAAAACTTCCTGAAATACATCAAGGAGAAGCACGTAAAACGGGTTATCGACGCCGGCATTGACGCCATCTTCATGGAGGAGCCCGAATTTTGGGCGCGTGGCGGGTACGGCGAGGCATTCAAACGCGAGTGGAAAAAGTATTACGGCTTTGACTGGCGGCCTCAGCACGAATCGCCCGAGAACACCTATCTGGCCAATAAATTGAAATACCATCTCTACTATAATGCCCTGAACGAGGTTTTCACCTACGCCAAGGAGTATGGGCGCAGCAAGGGTATGGATGTGAAGTGCTATGTGCCGACACATTCGCTGGTGAACTATTCGCAGTGGATGATCGTCAGTCCCGAAGCGAGCCTCGCCTCGCTGCCCTGCGTCGACGGCTACATAGCCCAGGTGTGGACGGGCACCTCGCGCGAGCCCAACTACTTCGATGGCAAGAGAAAAGAGCGCGTCTTCGAGACCGCTTTCCTCGAATACGGCTCGATGGAGTCGATGACCGCCCCGACCGGACGCAAGATGTTCTTCCTCACCGACCCCATAGAGGACTGGCCGAGGGACTGGGCGGATTACAAGAAAAACTATCAGGCCACCTTCACCGCCCAGCTGCTCTACCCGAATATCGCCGATTATGAGATCATGCCGTGGCCCGAACGCATCTACGAGGGGCTCTATCGGACGAGCCCCGACAGCGACCGGCGCGAACGCATACCTCGCCGCTACTCGACACAGATGCAGGTGATGATCAACGCCCTGAACGACATGCCGCTGTCGGACAACAGGGTGACGGGTTCGCAGGGGATAGCCGTCCTGATGGCCAATTCCCTGATGTTCCAGCGGTTCCCCACGCACGCAGGGTACGAAGACCCGCAGCTGTCCAACTTCTACGGGCTGGCGTTGCCACTGCTGAAACGCGGCGTGCCGGTCAGGACGGTACACATGGAGAACCTGGGTTACGGCGGGGCTTTGGCCGGGGTGAAAACGCTGCTGATGACCTACTCCAACATGAAACCGTCCGAAGCGGAGGCGCACGTACATCTTGCCGAGTGGGTGAAAGCGGGCGGAACGCTGATATATTGCGGGCGCGACGACGACCCGTTCCAGAGCGTGCAGGAGTGGTGGAACAGCGGCGGCAACAGATATGCCTCCCCGTCCGCCCACCTGTTCGAGCTGCTTGGCGTCGCCGTATCGCCCGACGAGGGCGAGTACGGCTGCGGCAAGGGCGCAGTGTATGTCATCCGGAGCGACCCGAAGGAGTTCGTGCTGAGCGGCGGCGGAGACGGCAAGCTGATCGAAACCGTAGCCCTGATGTACGAAAACAGGGCGAAGGCGGGAGGATTGAACTTCAAGAACAGCTTCTACCTTGCACGCGGGGCATACGATCTGGCGGCCGTGCTGGACGAGGGGGTGAGCGACGAACCATACGTTATCAGGGGCAACCTCATCGACCTTTTCGACCCGAAACTGACCGTTTACAGGTCGAAAAACATACTGCCCGGCGAGCAGGGCTTCTTCCTGAACGTTGACAGGCTGAAAAACCGGCAAACGCCCCGTGTGGTGGCCTCGGCGAGCAGGATCTACGACGGTCGCACGACGAAGAACGGCTACTCGTTCACGGCCAAAAGCCCCGTTGAGACCACCAATGTGTCGCGTGTGCTGCTGCCGCGCAAGCCGGTGAGCGTCAGCGTGAACAGGGAGCAGAAATTCGACGCTGCGGCATGGGACGCCGGCACGTCGACCTATCTGCTCGAATTTGAGAACAGCCCGGAAGGGGTCGAAGTTGAGTTCAAATGGTAAAAAACCGTTTGAAATTTGAAATTTATTCGCATATTTGCAAGACAATAATCTGCAATACGAATTGCCTGTGCAGGCCAATGGCTGAGATAGTATTTGATACTTAGTATTTTATGGTAGTGTGATTTTATGCGGGCCGGAATATTATGTCGCCCCCGGGCGGAGCGCAGGCGCAATGTTTTTCGCGTCGTCCCGGGCGGAGCGCACCAAACGCAGCCGGCCTGCGAGGCTGAAAAGCACAGGCGCCTTAAACTTAACAAAACCTTAAAACTCATACCAAAATGAAAAAACTGTTTCTGTGTTTTCCGCTCCTTTGCCTTGCCGCCTGTTGCAGCAACAAGGCAGGCAAGGTCATAAAAAATGAATTGAGGCCCCCCGCCTATCCGCTGATCACGATCGACCCCTACACCAGCGCATGGTCCATGACCGACAACCTTTATGACGGCCCCGTCAAACACTGGACGGGCAAGGACTTTCCGCTCACGGGCGCCATTCGGGTCGACGGCGAGGTTTACCGCTTCATGGGCGTCGAGGAGGTCGACCTCGTTACGGTCGTTCCCTCGTCGCAGCAGGGCGAGTGGTATGGCCGCTATACCACAACCGAGCCAGGGGCTGGATGGACAGCCCCCGGATTCAACGACGCGGCATGGAAACGCGACAGGGCGGCTTTCGGCACGAAAATAAACGAGCCGACCGCCAAAACCGACTGGACGACGGAGCACATCTGGGTAAGGCGCGAGGTTGTGCTCGATGAAGACCTTGCCGGGCGGAAGTTGTGGCTCGAATACTCTAACGACGACGACGCGGTGTTCTACATCAATGGCACGGAGATACTCAGCACCGGCGCCATGTGCAACAAAGATGCGACGGTGAGGATCCCTGACGATGTTGCAAAAACGCTCGTCAAGGGGCGCAACGTCATCGCCGCCAAATGTTGGAACAGCGGCGGCAACGCCCTGCTCGACTTCGGGATCGTGCAGCAGAAGGAACTGCACACCATCCTCGAAAAGACGGCCGTTCAGAAGTCGGTCGACGTGCAGGCTACCCAGACGCATTACCTCTTTGCCTGCGGCGGCGTTGACCTCGCCCTGAGTTTCTCCGCCCCGCTGTTTATGGACGACCTGACCGTGTTGAGCCGCCCCGTGAACTACCTGACCTACCGCGTCTCCTCCAACGACAGAAAGGAGCATGACGTGCAACTCTATTTCGAGGCCTCCCCGCGTTGGGCCCTCGACCAGCCCTGGCAGGAGTCTGTGACCGAAAGCCTTGAGGACGGCGACCTGCTGATATTGCGTTCGGGCAGCAGGGAGCAGAATATCCTTGCCAAGAACGGCGACGACAGGCGCATCGACTGGGGATATTTCTACATGGCCGCAGCAAAGGAACAGTCCGAGATCAACGTCGGCAACAGCGACGCCCTGCAAAAGGCTTTCGTGGGGAACGCTCCCTGCGACAAGGCCACAAAGGGCGAAAACGCCGATGGCAAGATGGCCCTCACACGCGCTTTGGGCACGGTAAACACTGCCGACGGAATGATAATGATCGGCTACGACGACATATATTCCATACAGTATTTCGGAAACAACCTCCGCCCGTACTGGAACTCCGAAGGCAACCGTACCATTATCGACGAGCTGCACGACGCACATAGGGAGCATGGCCGCCTGATCGAAAAATGCTACCGCTTCGACCGCGAGTTGATGCTCGAGGCTACCGAAGCGGGCGGAAAAAAGTATGCCGAGCTGTGCGCCCTGGCCTATCGGCAGGCCATTGCAGCTCACAAGCTGGTTAAAAGTCCCGACGGCGAGCTGCTGTGGTTCTCGAAAGAGAACAACAGCAACGGGTCGATCGGAACGGTGGATATAACCTATCCCTCGGCCCCACTGTTCCTGCGCTACAGCACAGAGCTGGCAAAGGGACTGCTCAACCACATCTTCCATTACAGCGAAAGCGGACGCTGGACAAAGCCATTCCCCGCCCACGACGTAGGCACCTATCCCCTAGCCAACGGACAGACATACGGCGGCGACATGCCGGTGGAGGAGGCGGGCAACATGCTCACGATCACGGCAGCCGTCTGCATTAAAGAGAACGACGCCTCATATGCCGAAAAGCACTGGGCTACGCTCTCCACGTGGGCGAACTATCTCCTCGAACACGGTCTCGACCCCGAAAACCAGCTCTGCACCGACGATTTCGCAGGCCGTTTCGCCCACAATACGAACCTGTCGGTCAAGGCCATCGTCGGCATTGCATCTTTCGGACGGCTGGCCGGTATGCTCGGCAAGGAGGAGCAGGCGCAGACGTATGGCGAAAAGGCGCGTGAAATGGCGGCAAAATGGATAGAGATGGCCGACGACGGCGATCACTACCGCCTTACGTTCGACAAGGGCGGCACATGGAGCCAGAAGTACAATCTGGTGTGGGACAAGCTGCTCGATCTCGGGCTCTTCCCGCAAGAGACGCTGCGCAAGGAGATAGCCTATTATTCAGGCGTGCAGAACCGCTACGGCCTGCCGCTCGACAACAGGGCGACATACACCAAAACCGACTGGATAGTCTGGACGGCTACGCTGGCCGACGACAGGGCCACGTTCGAGAGCTTCATCGGCCCGATGTGGCTGTTTATGAACGAAACCGTCGACAGGGTGCCCATGTCGGACTGGGTATTTACCGACAAACCCAGCCACCGCGGCTTCAAGGCGCGGTCGGTAGTAGGAGGATATTTCATTAAAATGTTGGAGAACGCAAAATGAGGATCAAGGGATCGCCGCTGACGTCGGCGGCAATGCTGACGGTAATGCTGTCGGCGGGATGCGCAAAACAATCGGGCGGTTACTCTCCGGTGGACTATGTCAATCCGCTGGTCGGCAGCCAGTCGTCGTTCGCCCTCTCTACGGGCAACACCTATCCGGCCATAGCGCGACCGTGGGGAATGAACTTCTGGACGCCGCAGACAGGCAAAATGGGCGACGGATGGGCATACGTCTATACGGCCGACAAGATCAGGGGCTTCAAGCAGACCCACCAGCCAAGTCCGTGTATAAACGACTACGGGCAGTTTGCCATCATGCCGGTGAGCGGCGAGCCCCTCTTCGACGAGGATGCGCGGGCAAGCTGGTTCTCGCACAAGGCCGAGGTCGCAACGCCATACTATTACAGCGTGTATCTGGCCGACCACGACGTGACGGCCGAGTTTACCCCCACATCGCGGGCGGCGATGTTCCGTTTCGCCTTTCCCGACTACAAGGCGCAGTATGTGGTGGTCGACGCTTTCGACAGGGGGTCGTATGTCAAGGTCATCCCCGAGGAGCGCAGGATCGTCGGCTACACCACTAAAAACAGCGGCGGCGTTCCGGACAACTTCAAGAACTGGTTCGTCATCCTGTTCGACCGTCCGTTCACCTTCACCGCCACCGTCGCCGACGGGACGGTGAACGAGAACACGCCAGAGAGCGCAGCTT
>JAIRQC010000112.1 GCA_031256675.1 Rikenellaceae bacterium | reverse complement strand
GCGTCGCAGGACTCTTTGAACAGGGGCTATGCTTTGCAGGGAAAATGCGTTCAGCAAGACGCGAAAGCGTTTTACCAATTCGCAGGAGGTGTGGCTGGTCTCGCGGTCGATGAGTTTGATCAGTTTCCTGCTCTGTTTTTATGGTTTTTGCAAGCATTTGGGCAAAAAAATGATTATGAAAGGCAAAAAAGTTCAGGGCGCATTTCCCTGCGCCCAAAACTTTTTCGCCCAAATGCTTGCAAAAACCATAAAAACAGAGAAGAATATTCGTTCAAATATGCTATTTCAATGGCATTTGAAGGATATAAAAAAGAATCTTTGGATGTTAATGAAGAACTTCCGGATAATTTATTAAGGTTAACCTTACGGTAAATAGTGTTGCCGTAAGTCCGGTATCCTGTTTTGAAACCAGGAATAATCATGGATCTCCGATAAACGAAGTAACAGAAAATGTACTCAAAAAAATAGAACCATTAATTGCCAATTTAGCACAGAAAGGTATTGATAAATTATAAAGTCATATTTGGCAACGCCATGCTTGCCTTCAATGCCGAGGTGTTGTAGAACACCTTGCCGTCGAGGCTTTTGAGGCTGGTGACGCCAAGCGGGGTGAAAAGCATCATCTCGTCCCAACCGCCGCCGAACGTCTCGCGACCAATGCTTTCGAACACCTCGAACCCGCTTCCAACCGCCTCGCGCTCCTTGCCCCTCACCGTTTCGTGCCCGCCGCCTCCCCAGACAATCGGTTCGTGGCGCAGTTCGATCCCCGCGCGGGCGCAGGTCTCCAGCGCCGTGTCGCGCCACACGCTTTCAATGGCCCCGTATTCGACGGGCGTCAGCCACCCCACGCGATCCCTGATCCCCACCAGCGCCGTGTCGCCCGGCCCGACAAGGGCCTCTGCGCCGCCGCCGAGGGCCACGGAACGCAACGCGATAGCCGCGCCGCAACGCACTGCGTAACTGTCGGCTACGGCGGCGCACATCTGCGTTGCGGCGCACTGATGACCAGGGAACGACAACTCGTACCGCACCGCTATGGCCGCCGGACGACTGTGCCACAACACGAAACCCTCGTAAAGCGACTGCCGCTCGCAACTCGCCATCCACAAGCCTGGTAACATCCGCAACCTGACAATGTTACTCCCACGTGGATAGCTGTTCTCCCGCAATAACCGCTCAATGGCCTCTTCCAGCTCGCCGACGGTCGGCACGCCGTCCGAGACGCCGTAAATAGCGTGCAGCGAACCGGCAGCCAGCTCCAGATGCCGCGCCGCACGATAAGGCCTGTGTGCCAGGGTGTGAATGTCCTGACATATATAATTTGCCCCCACCAACTCGCCCAGCGCGGGCAGCAACGCCTCCTGCCCGACGATCTCCCCGCGCAGGCATATTTTGTCGCCGGGCGTCATATTTTCAGCCCGGAGAGGAAAATCCGGATCATTCCAGGGTTGAGTATCAGCGGGAAAGCGAAGCCAAAGATCGCGCCGCAGATGTGGGCCAGGTGATTCACGCCGTCGCCCTGCCGCCGTGCCGACCACCATTCATACAACAGGTATGCAACGCCGAAGACAATGCCCGGCATGGGAATTGCGGCGAAGAGCAGTACCTTGTCCCACGGCCCGAAAAATATCGAGGCGAACAGTACCGCCGACACCGCCCCCGAAGCTCCTATCGAGTTGTAATGCGGGTTGTTACGCCGCGCGACGAGATCGTAAACCGACGCGGCGGCCATACCGCCGAAATAGAGTGCGAGGAACGTCGCCGACAAGTAGCCCAGTTGCCGTAACAGCTGCTCGACGTGCACTCCGAACGACCAGAAGGTGAACATGTTGACCAATAAATGCGTCAGGTCGGCGTGGACAAAACCGTGCGTCAGAACGCGATGCCACTCCCGCCCGTGCACAACCCGCCACGGGCTCATTGCCAGCCGCAACGCAAGCCCTGCGCCATGCTGTCCGTCGCGCCACATCACCAGCAGCGAGCAGGCAACCGTCACACCTATGATTAGATACGTGATCATAGCATCAATATTTTGAGCAGCAGCTCTTTGAGCAGTTCGCCCTCGTCGGTCGAGCCGCCGCCCATGCCCTTGCTGCGCAGGTCGTACTCGCGGATGAGGTCGAGGATCACGAAGACCTTTTTGTTCGGATAGAGCCCCGCAGCCTGCTTGTACTCGTTGAGGAAGAAGGGGTTGGGCAGTTTGAGCATCCCGCTCAGCTCCATGTCCGGCGGCATTTGAGTGCCGCGGTGTTTGGCCAGCCAGCGTTGATAGTTAAGGATGAAAATGCGCTGGAAGTGGCCGAAAACCGTGCTCAGCGTCACCACCAGCGGATTGTCCTTCGGGTTGCGGGCGAAGTTGTCGGCGATGCGCATCACGCGCCCAATGTTCTTCTCGCTCAACGCTTTGGTCAGTTCGAAATTGTTGTACTCCTTGCTGACGCCGATGTTCTGTTCGATGTGGTCGGCCGTGATCTCGCGAATGTCCTGCGGCAGGCAGGTGATGAGTTTGGTCAACTCGTTCGATATGCGGCTGATCTCCGCGCCGAGGTGGTCGACCAGCATTCCAATCGCCTTGTGCTGAATGGCATAACCCCGCCGTTTGATAAATTCGCCCAGCCACGGCCCGATCTCGTAGTCGCGCGGCCTGACCGACTCGAACACCTCGCCCCGCTCGCGCATCTGCTTGTAGAGCGGCATGCGCTTGTCGACGCTTTTGCCCTTGTGGCACAGCACGAGCACCGTCGTCGGCGAGGGTTTCTGCGTGTATAGCGACAACTGTTCGAGCCGCCCGAGTTGCTGTGCCTCTTTGACTATCACCACCTGACGGCTGCCCATCATCGGCGTCTGGCGGCACAGGTTGACCACCGCGCCGCTGTCGGCGTCCTTGCCGTAGAGCACAATCTGGCTGAAATCGCGCTCTGCCGGCCCCAGTATGTTCTCGGCCAGCATGTCGCCCAGCGCGTCAATGAAATAGCTCTCCTCGCCCATCAGCAGGTACATCGGCGCGAACCTCTTCGCCCCGATCTCGCCCCGCAGCCGGTCGTACTCCGCCGCCGACTCCTTGAAGCCAATCTTACCGCTCTTTGCCATCGCTACTGATGCTGTTTGCGTAAAAGGTCGGTGACAACCTTAACCGGTGAGAATGTTGCAATCGGCACTTCGACAAAGACGGTGTTCCAGCCTGCCATCGCGCCGTTCCACAACCCGGGCAGCTCCTGCGCTTTGAGCGGGCGGCCCTCTTTGGACTTGGCGGAGATGAAGCCTGTCGACGGGTCGACGAACCGCATGAGGTTGAACTTGCGGCCTTTGTAGTCGCGCACGGCGCAGACCAGGTCGACCGGGTTGAAGTGAGTGGCCTGCTGCATGAGGTGGAGCTGGTCGGGGGCTATCTGCGACGACTCGGCAATTTGCAGCGAGAGCGCGCCGTCGGGCCCGGCCACCCAAAACGGCCCTCCGCCCGGCTCGCCCTCGTTGCGCACCATGCCGCAGACGCGAAGCGGACGGTTGAGTATCCGGCGCACCTCGCGCGTTTGCCTGCCGGCCGCGAGCGATGCAAAGTCGGGGCGAAGCCTGTACGATAGTCTGTTTTCCATAAATCTTGCCGCCCGTTCCGTCGCTTTCGGACCGTCTGCGTCCAGCGCGCGGAGCAGGGCGAAACACTCCTGTTGCAGCTCAATGGCCAGCGCGCCGAGGGCCTTTTTGTAGCGCACGGTCTCTGCTTTGAGGTGGTCGGGAGCGACGTTGTCGACGGTTTTGATGAATATCAGGTCGGCCTTGATGGCGTTCAGGTTGGTTATCAGCGCGCCGTGGCCTGCCGGACGGAACAGCAGGCTGCCGTCGCCGTTGCGGAACGGGAGGTTGTCGGGAGTGACGGCGACAGTATCGGTCGAGCTCCGCTGAAAAGAGTAGGCGATGCGGAATTTCACCCCTAAATCCTGTTCGTAGCGGCGTTTAACGCGGGCAAAGAGCCTCCGAAAGCCCTCGATATGTTCGGGCGAAACGGTGAAATGAAGCCTCGCCACTTTGTCGGCTGTCTTATCTGCTGTTTTGCAGGCGGCGTACAGGGCCCCCTCGACCAGGTGTTCCTCGGCTGCGGAGCGGCTGCCGGAGCGGCTGCCGGAGCGGCTGCCGTCGGCGTAACGGTGGAACGGGATGAGGGCTTTGGGCAGCGAGCCGTAATCGAGCCCGTCGGGGCTGACGATAGCCGCTATCATGGCCTTTTCGTCGCCGGAGACAGCAGAAAGCCTGTCGTAAAAGGGCGTCCTTTCTATCCCGGCAATCAGTCTGTCGACCCCTTCGCTGCGTTTGCCCTCGCCGATGAACTCGAACAGCTCCTTGAACATGCGGGTAGCGGCCCCTGAGGCGGGAACGAACTTCACTACCGACATGTCGCGCCTGGCGTCGTAAGCCTCTGTCAGCCGATCGATATCCTGACCGCTTAAAGTTGCGATCCCGTTTGGGACGGTGGCCGCCGAGGCTATGGGCAGGTAGCCGAAGCCGCGCCGGAAGTTCTCTATCTGCGCCTCGACCTGAGCCGGGGTCAGGCCGTGGGCCTCAATCTGTGCAATGTCTGTCTTGGAGAATGTCATGCGGCATGGTTTTTTGTTTTGACGGATAAAATTAGTGTTTTTTTCATAAACGGAAGCATCTGTCTGGCGAAATTCTTAACTTTGTACTCTACAATGAGAGATTACAGGGATATTTCGCTGCTCGGACGCAACAGTTTCGGGCTTGCCTGCCGGGCGGCGCGGCTCGTGGAGTTCGAGTCCGCCGAGGAGTTGCACGGGTTGTGGCGCGACGGTTTTTTTGCCGAACAGGGTGGATGGACGGCGCTCGGCGGCGGCAACAACATGCTGTTCGTCAATGATTTCGACGGCGCGCTGCTGCATCCTGCGGGGAAGCGGATCACCGTTTTGAGCGAAACCTCCGCCAGTCTGCGCGTGCGCGTCGAGGCGGGGGTGGAGTGGGACGATTTTGTGGCGTGGACGGTGGGGCGCGGGTTGTGGGGGGCGGAGAACCTGTCGCTCATCCCGGGATCTGCCGGCGCTGCTCCGGTGCAGAACATCGGGGCTTACGGAGCTGAGGTGAAGGATATTATATTGTCGGTAGAACTATTTTTGGTCGAGAACGGGCAGACGCTCGCCCTTGCGCGCGAGCAGTGCGGTTTCGGCTACCGCGACAGCGTTTTCAAGCGCGCGCTGCGTGGGCGGGCTGTCATCACGGCGGTTAATTTCGAACTGGGCAGGGAGCCGCAACCCAACGTCCGCTATGGCGATATGGAGCAGGAGGTGAAGCGATTGGGCGGCGCGACGCTGCAAAATGTCCGCGAGGCGGTCGTCGCCATTCGTCGCCGCAAACTGCCCGATCCGGCGGAGCTGGGCAATGCAGGGAGCTTTTTCAAGAACCCCGTGGCGTCGGCGCAAACGGCCGAACGACTGCGGGCGGAATATCCCGACATGCCGGAATATCCTGCAGCCGAGGGGGTCAAGCTCGCTGCGGCGTGGCTGATAGAGCGTGCCGGATGGAAGGGTTTTCGTCGTGGCGCGGTGGGTGTGCACGTCGGTCAGCCGCTGGTACTGGTCAATTACGGCGGCGCGACGGGGAGGGAGATCGTACAGCTGGCCGAAGACATTCGCTCGGATGTGGAGGCCCGTTTCGGCGTGAGGCTCGAAACGGAGGTCAATATAATATGCTAATGCGTTGTCGAACTGTTAATTTTAATGTGCCGATGCTTCTCGACGATTTCAAACATACTGTGAAACAGAGAAATATGGTCGCTCATGGCCGACGGACGCTGTTGGCGGTGAGCGGCGGGGTGGACTCGATGGTCATGTTGCGGCTGTTTGTCGAAAGCGGATACGATATTGCCGTGGCACACTGCAACTTCCGGTTGCGGGGCGAGGAGTCGGACGGCGACGAGCGGCTGGTCGAGAGCGAATGTCGGCGGTTGGGTGTGGAGCTGTTCGTGAAGTGTTTCGATGTGCACGGCGAGATGGCTGCGAGCGGCGATTCGTTGCAGGCCTCTGCGCGCGCGTTGCGTTACGCATGGTTCGAGAAACTCTGCTGCGAACACGGGTTCGCCGTGGTGGCCGTTGCCCACAACGCCGACGACTCGACCGAAACCTTCTTTATTAACCTGTTACGCGGCACGGGGCTCAAAGGGCTGACCGGCATTCCTCTGACGCGCGACCGCATAATCCGCCCGCTGCTCTTCGCAACCCGCGAGATGATAGCGCATTACGCGGCCAGGGAGGGGGTGTCGTTCCGCGAGGATTCCTCCAACCGCACAACCAAGTACCTGCGTAACAGGCTGCGCCACACGGTGTTGCCGCGCCTGTGCGAGATCGAGCCCGAATTTCCGCGCATCATGACGGCCAACCTCGGACGGCTGGCCGCGACGGAGCGTTTCGTGGAGCGGAGCCTCGATATTGTTCATGCCCAGGTTACAAGGTGCGATAAACAACGCGGCACGGTCACGGTCGACACTGCGGCAATCGACCCGTCGCTGCCGCTCGATTTTGTGCTTTTCGGGCTGCTCGGCCGCTACGGTTTTGGCGCCGATGTGGTCGAGCAGCTCGTCCGCGCCCTTGCCGATGGGGCTACAGGGCGGCGATTTCACGCCCCGGCACGGGTGGCATGGATCGACCGCAGGCGGATTGTCATGAGCGAGCGCACGGAGCACGACGACAACGGGCACGCCTCCGGACACTGGACAGCCATCGACCTTAAAGAACTTGTGATAGAGGAATTTACACCGACAGTAGAGTGGGGAGGGGTGACGCTGTGTTTCGAACTCGTCCCTGCCGGAAGCCTCGAAGATCTCCGACAGCCGCCCAGCGTGGCGTTGCTCGACGCCGACAAGGTGCATTTTCCGCTCGTCATACGCCGCTGGCACGAGGGCGACGCCTTTGTCCCGCTCGGCATGAAAGGGCGCAAGAAGTTGAGCGACTTGATGATAGATACAAAAGCGTCCATGCTCGACAAGTTGTATCAGGGGGTGCTGCTCAGCGGCGGCGAGATTGCGTGGGTGATCGGGCGACGCAGCGCCGAGGATTTCCGGATAACCCAAAACACCAAAACAGTACTTAAAGTCTGCCTGAAATCCGGTCATCAAAACTCTTATGTCCCTTTACCGTGATCTTTTCGCCGCCGGGGTCATGGCGGCATTCCATATGACGGGGGCGGCGGCGAAAAGATCGCCGAAAAATGAACCATTGCCTGCGCCTGAATTTTAGACAAAATATTAAAACAGCCACGTTATGAAAAAGGTCATCACCATTTCGTCCGCGCTGCCGACGGCCCTTGCCATGCCCGCGACGCTGTTGCCAGCAGCCCTCGCGGCCCAGGCCCCGAAGCCGCAGGCCGAAAAGCGTTACAACATCATCCACATCATGACCGACGACCACTCCTATCAGACCATCAGCGCCTATGGAGGTCGTTTCGCAAAGATCGCTCCAACGCCCAACATCGACCGGCTGGCCCGCGAGGGGATGATATTCATGCGCGGCTATGTCGAAAACTCCATCTCAACCCCGTCGCGCGCCGCTCTGATCACCGGCAAGTACAGCCATATCAACGGACAGACCACGCTGTCAGGCGGCTATATTCCCGACCAGCCCTGCTTCCCGCAGATGCTCCAGGCGGCGGGTTACCAGACGGCAGTCGTGGGCAAATGGCACATTAAGGTCGATCCTTACGGGTTCGATTACTGGAAGGTGCTCCGCGAGCAGGGCCATTACTACAACCCGCAGTTCAAGTCGAGCAACAGCGGCGGGGAGTATGTCCAGCAAGTGGGCTACGCCACCGAGATCATCACCTCCGACGCCCTGACATGGCTCGACGGTCGCGACAGGAGCAAGCCGTTCTGCCTGCTGCTCCACCACAAGGCCCCGCACCGGAACTGGATGCCAGGCCCGGGCTATCTTAACCTGTACGAAGATGTTACGATGCCCGAACCGGCCAATCTTTTCGACGATTATCACACTCGCGGCAGCGCGGCCCACACGCAGGATATGTCCGTCGAGCACACCATGACGCTGGGCGCCGACCTCAAAGTGGCCCAACTGCAAGATGATAAGAACAATAACCTCTCCGATGAGTTCGCCCGCATGACCGTCGAGCAGCGCGCGGCGTGGGACGCCGTCTACGGGCCGCGCAACGAGGCTTTCCTCGCGGCGAACCTCGCGGGGCGCGAGCTCGTGCGGTGGAAATATCAGAGCTACATTAAGGATTATCTGCGCATTATCAAGTCGGTCGACGATCAGATAGGCCGCGTGCTCGACTATCTCGACCGCAACGGTTTGACACAAAACACGCTGGTCGTCTACACCTCCGACCAGGGCTTCTACATGGGCGAGCACGGCTGGTTCGACAAGCGGTTCATGTACGAAGAGTCGTTCCGCACGCCGATCATTGCCCGTCTGCCGGGGGTCGTCAAGGCCGGATCGCGCTGCGAGGCGCTCGTGCAGAACATCGACTTTGCACCGACATATCTCGACATGGCCGGAGCCGTTGTGCCCTCCGACATGTGCGGCGTATCGTGGCGGCCGCTCTTTGCCCGCGCCGGTGCCGCACCTGCCGGGTGGCGCGACGAACTTTATTACCACTATTACGACTATCCGGCCGTCCATATGGTTCGCAAACACGAC
Organism: Rikenellaceae bacterium; assembly: GCA_031256675.1. GTDB lineage: Bacteria > Bacteroidota > Bacteroidia > Bacteroidales > Rikenellaceae > JAIRQC01. The sequence goes on along the minus strand of JAIRQC010000112.1, from coordinate 2,497 downwards.
GGCGTCAGCACGCGCGACTACAAGCTCATCCACTTCTACGGCCCGGGCGAGGGCAAGGGCCGCGACCTCGACGAGTGGGAACTCTACGACCTGCGCCGCGACCCCTCCGAGATGCGCAACGTCTACTCCGACCCGCGATATGCCGCCATTGTTGCCGACCTGCGCGCCCGCCTTGACGCACAGCGAAAAAAGAACGGGGTGACGGAGTATTAATTCGTTTTTTTGTATATATGTACTAGTACAATTAACCTGTTTGCCTATGGATATATAACGGAAAACTTAAACGATTTCAGTCCGTCGTGCGCTCCGGCAACGGCGGGCCATACATAAAAAGCGTTAGCTTTCTCTTGCTTTTCGGAATCTGGAAAATTTCAAAGCCGCAAAGAGTAAAGTGTGAACGCCCACGTTGCGTAGGCTTTACTCTTATTTTGCAGCATGGGTCTTCCAGAACCTCGAAAAGCAGATAAAGGTATTGTCCCACGTTTTTTATGCGCACTTGCGAAACATTTCGGGACAAAAGACGAATTATTAACCCTCCGCATGTTGCGGGGACAGCAACGAAAAAAATGAACGTTTGACGGTAATTATTGGGCTGGCCCTTGTCGGCTGCGAGGCAAAGCAAACAGACAATGAAAATACGGACTGCGCCGAGGTGCAGGCGTTTTACGACAGGCTTGTCGCATCGCCCGATTACCTTTGCGTGATCGGCGAAGAGTTCATTCCTGAGGGGATGACAGTGGAGCAGTATGAAGCGGAGTCGACGGCGAAGGCGCAAATGGCGCTGGAGGCGGCCAAAGAAAAAATAGCCCGACAGCCTGTTGCACAGCGCACAGTGGCCGTACCTTCGCCGTCGACGGTAAAAGAGCGGAGCGAAGCGTTGGAGAAAATGTACCCTGAAATGAGAATAAGGCGTCTGGTGCACAATGAAGATCTGTCGGGCAGAGAGCTCGAAAGCGTATGACGATCGACGAAGACGGGCGGTTGCAACTGACCGGAGCAGTAAATTACAAAGAGATAATCGACAACTCCGAACTTTCGGTCAAAAAATAGCTTTTCTGTATTTCATGGGAGAGTATGCTCCGCGACCGTTCGACTGCAAATGTCGGCAACGGAAGCGCAATCAGAGGGCTTGTTCATGCCCTTGCCATTATGACGTCGCAGCTTCAATGGGGCTTAATTATGAAGAGGCCATCGTTCTGGTTTTATTACCTGCGCAGAAGAGCTAATCGGGGCGGGTTATCTGTGGGGTGAAATGTTGTCTTTATTGGAGTATTTTGTCGAATGTCTTCCTGCCGGCAAAAATCAAATGATTGCACAATATCTTTCCTATTCACTTGATACCCTTGTGGCGCAGATTTTTTATTACTGTTGGACTCCCATACCGGGCATTCTATTTTAGGGTATGTTGACTCACTTTCAGGGCGTGTCGACATGGGGCCGAATACTTCGATCTATGCCAACACGCCCTGATATGAGAAAAAACAGGGAAACATTGCCGCAACGTTTTGCGGGATGTTTGCGTTGGCCCTTTTCTGTCAGTCGGCAGCGCCTTCCGGCGATGAAGAGATGAAAAATCGCGCCGAGGTGCGGGCGTTCTACAACAGGATCATAAACGCGCCGCCGTCCGACCGCGGACGCATAATGACAGAAGAATCTCTTCCCGAGGGGGTGACCTACATGCAATATATAGCGGAGTTGACCACATCGGCGCGATTGCTGTTGGATTCAGCGCTTAAACAGCACAACAAACCGTTACGGAAACTGCAATTCGACAAACCCTCCATGCGACCGTTCTCGCCAGATCTCGATGTGGCGGTAATGTTGAACGAAAGGGTCAAAGCGGCTGAAAGAGAGAGACGAGGCATATCCCGAACTCAGGGAAAGAAGGATAAAGCGCAGTAAGGAATTTTTCGACAATAACCCCGAGTACCAAAAATTTTTTACGGTCGACGACAACGGGAGATGGCAGATAATCGGGCCTGTAGATTGCGAAGAGATCATCAATAATTCCGAAATTTCGGTTAACGATCGCAAAGAGATGATAAGCGCTTTGTACTCGATAGAAAAATTTGCCTTGTCTCAAAAACGATAATTTACTTTTTTGCGCCCTTTCGGAGGATAGAAATTGAAAAGCACGAGCCGGATTCATTACGAGTCCGGCTCGTATTTATTTGATAATAAAAGCGAGGCAGCCGGGCCGGCGCTACTCAAAACGCAGTGTTTCTCCTGCGAACCCTGCCCGCATGTTCAGGCAAAAAGTCTATGCCACATGAATAGCTGACTAAAAAGCAGTATTGCCATCCGGCTGTCAGGCCGGCCTAAAAGCAAGAGGTGTCGGATTATCGTGAATCCAAACCTTATATTTATGCGATTTACTCTTCATCAGAAGCATTAGCTGAACGCTTTATAAATATTTCATCGTAATGCTCATAAACAGTAGCTGCGATTGTGTCGAAAGATTAAACTCGGATTCAGCAACTTGATTGTACCATCCGGC
>JAIRQC010000085.1 GCA_031256675.1 Rikenellaceae bacterium | reverse complement strand
TGAAGCGTCTCGCCTCATACGCAGACTGTTACATCAACGACGCATTCGGTACGGCCCATCGCGCCCACGCTTCGACGGCCCTCATCGCCGACTATTTCCCTGAGGACAAGATGTTCGGCTACGTCATGGAGGGCGAGTTGAAGGCCATCGACAAGGTGATGCAGGCTCCGGCGCGTCCTTTCTGCGCCATTGTCGGCGGGTCGAAAGTGTCGTCGAAGATCACTATCATAGAGAACCTTATGGAGAAGGTCGACAGTCTGGTTATCGGCGGCGGCATGACCTACACCTTCGTCGCGGCCCAGGGCGGCAAGATCGGCGATTCGATCTGTGAGCCCGACCAGTTCCCAACCGCGCTGGCCATTCTCAAAAAGGCTAAGGCGCGCGGCGTCAAGCTGGTATTCGCCGAGGACGCCCTTTGCGCCGACGCATTCGCCGAAGACGCCAACACGCAGGAGTGTGCCTCCAACGCCATTCCCGACGGCTGGCAGGGGCTGGACGTCGCTTCGAAGGCAAAACTCAGCTTTCGCGAGCACATCCTCGGCTGCAAGACGATCCTGTGGAACGGTCCGGTCGGGGTGTTCGAGATGGAGAAGTTCGCAACCGGCTCGAAGGCTGTGGCAGAGGCGATTGCAGAGGCTACGTCGCGCGGCGCATACTCGCTTATCGGCGGCGGCGACTCGGTGGCCTGCATCAACAAGTTCGGCCTGGCGGACAAGGTCAGCTACGTCTCCACCGGCGGCGGCGCGCTGCTCGAATACATGGAGGGCAAGGAGCTGCCCGGCGTGGCGGCAATAAGAAAATAGGCTGTCGCATTAAGGGCGAGGCTGTTACCGAATTGATCGGTAACAGCTTCTCTTTTTGTCTACCCTGTTTTTATTAATGCTATTTCAAGTTACGGTTGCCGACATTCAAAGCCTTGGCTAAACCATAGTGGATTCGATACAAAGAATTAGTTCTAATTTTAGGCGACATATTTGTAAGCGACCGCTCTCTATAGCACCACCGATGAAAAGGTTGTTGTTCTGCCTCCTCTTTATAACCTATGATGTTAATATCATATAAGAATTGTAAAAATTTATCGGGCGTTTCGATGAATACAGGTATATTATTTTTAAGATTTTTATAAACAAATTCTGAGTATCGTTGACAGGCTTCTTTAATATTCGTCATAATCAAAATCTATTTTCCCATTTAGATTTAAGAATAGGCCTTCGTCTGAAAATGTTAGCAAAAAAAATCGGGGTTAAGTGACCATACGGCATTTGCCAAATTTATAAGCAGACAATTGTGACAGACGAACTCCAACGGACATTTAACCTGTGACGGGCCGAATTTTTTGTTATTCGTAATTTTCATTCTACTTTTGTAGAATGAAAAAATTATTTCTCCTTGCGCTGCTCGTTTTAGGCGCAGCCGTCGCCGACGCACAAACAATTGATACGGCGGCTGTTACCGATGACGAGACCGTAACCCTCGACGCCTCTCCGACCGCCTTCGACGGAGAGGCCGTGACGTCGGGCGTGCCGCTCCACCGCGCCATCAAACAAAAATTCCTCGAGGGAGGCGTTGTCTGGATGGCCCCGATACTGCTGTGCCTGATCATCGGGCTGGCCATCGTCATAGAGCGGGCGCTCTATCTGAACCTTTCGGCGGTCAACTGCCGCCGTCTGATCGAGGATGTCGAGCAGGCCCTCGACACAGGCGGCGTCGAGGCGGCCAAAGAGGTGTGCCGCAATACGCGCGGGCCGGTGGCGAGCATTTTCTATCAGGGTCTGGAGCGTTACGGCGAGGGTTTGGAGGTGGTCGAGAAGTCGGTCGTGTCGTATGGCTCGGTGCAGATGGGGCTGATGGAGAGCGGGTTGAACTGGATCGCCCTGTTCATCGCCCTCGCCCCGATGTTGGGCTTCCTCGGTACGGTGGTCGGCATGGTGGAGGCTTTCGACGCCATTCAGCTGGCTGGCGACATCTCTCCGGCCCTGGTGGCGGGCGGCATTAAGGTTGCGCTACTCACAACGCTGGCAGGACTGGTGGTAGCCATTATTTTGCAGATGTTCTACAGCTATATCGTCTCGAAGATAGACTCGCTGGTGCTCGCAATGGAGGATTCGTCCATTTCGCTGATCGACATACTTATACGCTTCGGCAAGAGAGATGCGGCTCGTTAAATATATACTGATCGGACTTTCGGTCGCGGCGGCCCTGATGCTGTTTTTCGCAGGAGATGCGGCCGTTGACGCGCTCCTGACGTGGGCTTACGCGCTGTTGGGCACGGCAGCGCTGACGGCGGTCGCGTTTTTTGTGGCGCACCTCGTGCGCGATCTTCGGGCGCGCGACCGGCGCAGGCCGTTGCGCCTTTTGGCCTGTTTCGGCGGGCTGATAGCGTTGGGGCTGGCGTGCTGGTTGACCTCCGATGCGAGGCCCGCAGGTAAATTCACCGGCACGGTCGCCCTGCGGCTGGCCGACACGTTGCTGTATACGGTCTATGTCCTTATTGCCGTGGCTGCTGTGGCGGCGGTTTACGGGGCCGCAAGTCGAAAGAAATAGCCATGCTACGCCGCCGCAAAGCTCCCGAAATAAATGCCGGTTCGATGGCCGACGTTGCTTTCCTGCTGCTTACGTTTTTCCTCGTGGCCACGACGATGGGCGACGACAGGGGCATTGCGCGACTGCTGTCGCCTGTGCAACAGAGCATTGACAAAGCCAAGCCGATCGAGGTCAAGCGACGCAACGTGTTGCAGATCTTTATAGACGGCTCCGACCGGACGCTGGTAGACGAGCGTCCGGTTGCGATTGATGAGCTGGCCTGGGTGATCGAGAACTTCATCCGTGGCGACGGGCCGGAGCGCGAGACGGAGCAGATCGAACTGCTTGGCCCTTACGACGTAAGCCGCGGCGTAATCTCGCTGCGCAGCGACAGCAGAGCCAGCTACGACGCTTATATAGCGGTGCAGAACGCCCTGACACGCGCCTTCGGACAGCTGCGCAACGAGCTGGCCACGAGAAAGTTCAGTCGCCGTTTCACCGAACTCGACCACGCCCGCCGCGATGCTGTCCGGCGCGCCATACCGATGCGAATTTCCGAATCCGAACCGAAATGAGAATCTGGACCGCGACAGTTTTTGCGCTGCTTTCGGCGGCCTGCGGACAGGCGCCGGAGGAAGGCTTGCAGGAGGGCGACGTTATCTTTCAGCGATCGCAATCGTCCCAAAGCGAAGCTATAAGGCTTGCGACCGGCTCCGAATGGTCGCACTGCGGGTTGATGGCACGCGGCGAAGGCGGGCGGTGGTATGTTTTCGAAGCGGTGCAGCCGGTGAAACTCACGCCCCTCGACGAGTGGGTCGCACGCGGACGCGGCGGAAAATATGTTGTCAGGCGGTTGCGCGACGACAGCCTTCTCACGCCGGCCAGGCTGCAAAAGATGAGAGAGATAGCAACCGGCTGGACTGGCCGCAGTTACGACATGGCTTTCGAGTGGAGCGACGAGCGGCTCTACTGCTCCGAACTGGTGTGGAAGATATACAGGCGCGCCGTCGGGATAGAGGTAGGGCAGTTGCAAACCCTGGGCGACCTCGACCTCACAGCCCCCGCGGTCAAAACAAAGCTGCGCGAACGTTACGGCGCTCAAATACCGTATGACCAGAAAGTTATCACCCCCGCCGCGATATTCGACAGCGAGGCGTTAGTTACCGTAAAAACAAAGTGAGGATGGCTGTTTTCCGCAAAAACCACACCCGCGAGTTGCCCTGCATCTCCACCGCCTCGCTGCCCGACGTGATATTTATGCTACTTTTCTTCTTCATGGCTTCCACCTCCATGCGCCGCCACGAGGAGTTGCTCGCCTATCGCCTGCCAGCCGCCTCAGAGGCCGAGCGGCTCGAAAAAAAGTCGCTCGCGAGCTATATATATATAGGGCAGGGGCAGGGGCAGGGAAGCGACCTCGCCGCCGCCCGAACCGTTAATGCCGCCCGAACTGTCGAGGAGGTCGACGCCTGTCGCATTCAGCTCAACGGCAGCGTCGTAACCCTCGACGACATTGCCGTTTTAATAGCTGCCGAGCGGGCAAAGATACCCGAAGGGCGGCGTGCGCAGATGAGCGTCGAGATCAAGGCCGACCGCCGCGTCCGCATGGGGCTCATCGCCGAGGTCAAACGGCAACTCCGTCAGGCCAGCGTGTCGCAGGTGGTATATGTCGCTGTGGAGGAGTAACAAAAGCACATTAAATAATGTGATATTTAGCGAACGGGGATACAGCCCGTAACAAGGTCGCCCGTTAAAAATTGATTGCTTTGCGAACCGCCTTTTCCTTCCTCAAACTTATATTTAGACTCCATAATTGCCATTTTTTTGACAGCCATGTCCGCAACTGTTGAAATCGCAAGCAGGAGATAAGAGATGCCAAACAGGACTAAGCTTGAGATTATGCAATATAATCCATATATCATGCTGTCACTTAGAAATACAAAACAGATAAATGCACCAATTAATGCGGCAATGGCAATAGCCGCAAAAATGCCCCCCATCCAATATGAGGATTTAACCCCACTCTTGGAATAGTCAATCGAAATAATGTCCTTTTCCGGTTTCATAACAGTTTAGTTTTTAAGTTATTGACTTATTTTTGTGTTGCCAGCAGTATATACTGCCTTTTGCTGCATCTCTTTTGCACCGCGTACCATCTTGTGTAATGGCGGCGCATCTGCTCGAAGAACCAGAGGAAGATGACGATCCGGAATAATCGTCACCACCACATGACGTGGTAACAAATGTCATAAGTAATGCAAAAATCAAATTTTTCATGACGACAAAAGTTTTAGTTATTATGCTATTAGTTTTTAATTATTTGCGTCTCGATGACGTGCTTCTGGTATGAGGCCTAACATACGTGCCGTCCTTGCGATAGTATCCACGCACGGATACGCTACCACCACCATAACTGCTGTTACTCGACTTTGAAGTAGCTGAATTAGATATAGAAGTTTCGGAGGCTGTTATCTCCTTAGTGGCCGGATCTTTTCGCTCTTTTGGGCTACTTTCATGCCGCGCATTAACATGGGGAGCATCTAAATTCCGTTTTTGATCCAATTTGTCGTTAAGTTGTGATCCGGCCAGTAATATCTCTGATAAATTTGATAGAATTTGTTCGTAATGTGCTCGGATCAACTTATTTGCCTGTTCGACGGAATCTGCCTTTGCAGCAAGTTCTGATACCTGAGATTTTAGCCGTGCATTTTCGGCGACCAGTTCCTTTTTCGTCTGTGCTTGCGCGCTAAATGCGCAAATAACAGTTAAAATCACCAATAATTTTTTCATAATAGTATATTATTTAATTTGATTTTTAACGGTTTTCAGCAGCTTGTCGTATAGCTCCTGAATTTTTGCGTTACCGGCGTCGATCTTTGTGTTGCCGGCTTCGAGCTGTTTCAGCAGCCCAGCCTTGATACTGTCCTTTTCGGCCGGCAGATTTCTTTCATGTTCAGCCTGTCAACAAAATCTTCGTGTTGCTGCTATGTCGTTTTACGTAACAGCAATGTTAAGGATACGTTTCATGGTAAATTTGGTTTAAGTCGGTGGATATTAGTCGCTTGCCATCAGTTGTATGTCGCTGTCCGGCTGCTGTGCGGCGCGACGGTTCAAATTTTTGGCAAATATATGGATAATATGCTGAAAATTGTTATCTTACAAACGTCGAATCGACACAATAATCATCGCTCGGGGAAAATAATTGCTAAAATCACATTTTATCATAGTTTTGACAGATAATTAAGGGGCTGTGCTACGTGCGCGGTTTGCATATCCTCCCTCGCAGGAAATATTCCATTAGCCTAAACAATGAGATGCACCATTTGCAAACTCAAGAGGAACGCAACCCTTTAAATTTTCTGTAAACTGCAAGGTGCCGTAAGGGTTTTCTCTTTTTTTTGTGTCATATGGATAACATGATTATGGTATTTCGCATCTGTGCGGTTTGCCATAATTTTGCAAAATCAGGTTCAAAACAGACTTGTGATGACGCACGACATCCCATTGAAACTTATAGTGGCGCGGTTCGACGGGACAATATCGCCGGAGGAGTCGGCCGTTCTCGACGAATGGCTGACGGCCGATGAAACCAACATGCGTATATACGGCGAGATAGGGTCGCTGTGGGAGGGCGTGCGCAGGAAGGTCGCCGATTACAACCCCGACAGCGATCGCTACTGGAATATCATTTCCGATTATATCGACAACGAAGCCAGACGCAAATCCCGACGGAGCGTTTCGTGGCGCAGAATACGCTACACGGCCGTAGCTGCATCGGTAACGCTTGCAATAGGCCTCGGAACGCTGTGGCGGATGCATTTGGTCGAGCAGCGCTCCGACAGCCTTGCACAGCAGAGCCTGGAATACTTCGGCGGAGAGGATAAACGCCATGTCCTGTTGCCCGACGGCAGCGAGGTGTGGCTGCGGGCCAACAGCTCGCTGACATATCGCGAGGACAGGCAGAAGAATACGAGGGAGGCGACGATAAGCGGCGAGGCCTTCTTCGACGTGTCGCATGACGGTTCGCGCGCCTTTGTGGTCAATGTCGACGGGGCGGCGATAACCGTACACGGAACGCGCTTCGGCGTGAGTTCGATGGAGGATGGCAGCGACGTTACGGTGGCGTTGGTGGAGGGCTCGGTGTCGATGTCGGCCGGAGGCAGGCAGGTGACGCTGGCCCCGGGCGACGGGGTGAGTTATGACAGGGGGAGCGGCCTGTGGCGCACAGAGAAGATCGACGCCGAGCTGGTCTCGGTGTGGACCCTCGACAAACTCCATTTCGAACGAAAGTCGCTCGGCCATATATGCCGCTATCTTTCGGCATGGTACGACATTGCTATCGACGTCGATCCGCACCTGACGACCGGACAGGCCTATACGTTGACCGTCAGCGACCAGAGCGTGGACGAGGTGATGCTTACCCTTTCGCAGATCAGCGGGTTCACCTACCGGTTCGACCGTAACGGCAACCTGCGCATCCGATAAAACACGGAAAGCCTATGATGTAGAAAAATCCCATGATATACGGCGCGAACAGTAGCGCCCACACATGAAAAACAGAAGACGGTTTCCCTGTGCAATACAAACATCACACCGACATGAAAAAATATGAACGTCTCGTAAAAACAGCGGCCCTGATCGCACTTTTTTCATCCGCCCATTCCCTTCCGGCGCAGCCGACGGCCCATACCATTACGGTCTCGTTCACGAACCTGCCTTTGGGCGAGGCGATCAGGAGGTTCGAGAACCTTTCCAGCTACACTTTTGTATACGACGCCAACAAGATCGACGTTCGACAGACCGTTTCGCTCTCGGTGCAGAACATGGCTGCCGAAGCTGCCATTGCCCAACTGTTCCGAAACACCGGCGTCGATTTTTCGTTTATCAGGAACAATGTCGTGCTGACGCCCGCCAGGGTACAGGGAGTTTCGGCGGGCGGCGCGGCCGTCAGCATATCGGGACGGGTCGTCAACGAGAAGGGCGAGCCGGTCATGGGCGCCACGGTGTGGTTGAAAGAGACCTCGGCGAGCCGGACGACCGACGTAGAAGGCCGCTATACGATTGACGTGAGCAGCGTGCCCAATCCTGCGCTGAGCGTGTCGTTCTTCGGCTACAACACCGTCGAGGAGGCTTCAGGCGGCCGCACGACGATCGATTTCACCCTCCACCCCTCTGTCGGGGAGATCGAGGATGTGGTCGTGGTCGGATACGGCACGCAGCGTCGCGAGAGCGTGGTGGGCTCCATCACCACCATCGCCCCCAAAGAGTTCCGCCTGCCGACGGCAAATATCAGCACAGTGCTGGCCGGACAGCTGGGAGGCGTGGTTTCCGTCCATCGGTCGGGCGAGCCGGGTTCCAGCGCATCGTTCTGGATTCGCGGCATAAGCACCATGAACAACGACTCCAACAAGCCGCTGGTGCTGGTGGACGGCATCGAGCGCAGCCTCGACCTGGTGGACGTCGAGGACATAGAGAACTTCTCGGTGCTGAAAGACGCTACGGCCACGGCGATATACGGCGTGCGGGGGGCCAACGGGGTCATACTCATCACCACGCGAAGCGGCGAGAGCGGGGCCCCCAGGATCTCCGTCCGCGCCGAGACCGGCGTCACCTCGCCCACGCGGCTGCCCAAAATGGCCGATGCGGTACAGTTCGCCAGGCTGTACAACGAGGCGGCCGGTTACACCTCCGACGCGCTTCCATACAGCGAAGAGCGTATCGAGATGATCCGTTCGGGCGTCGACCCAGACCTCTATCCCAATGTTGACTGGATCGGGACGCTGTTCAGGAACATCGCTAACAACCAGCGCATCAACACCAACGTCAGCGGGGGCGGAAGCATCGCGCGCTACTTTATCTCGGGCTCGTACTACCACGAGGGCAGCATATTCAAGGAGGACAACACCAAACGTTACGACACCTCCATCAGCTACGACAAGTTTAACTTCCGCTCGAATGTCGACGTAAACCTCACCCCGACGACCGTCGTCAATGTCAATCTGTCGAATATCTACGAGACCCGCGTTTCGCCCAACGCCGACCGCGCCACGATCTGGGAGCGGGCCTTCATCGCCACCCCCGCCCTCTATCCGGCCAGATACTCCGACGGAACGCTGGCGGCCATCTCCGGAGGCGGCCAGAACCCATACAACCTGCTAACGCAGAGCGGCTTCAAAAACGAATACTGGAACAATGCGCAGGCGTTGCTGGGCCTTACGAAGGATTTCGGCAGGATGATAACCCCCGGACTTAAAGCCAACGTCAAGTTCTCGTGGGACGCCGTAACTACCCAGACGCAGAACTATTCGGCCACACCGAACACGTTCAACGCCTCCGGGCGCGACGACGAGGGCAATCTGGTTTTCACCCCCGTCACCGAGAACGGCAGCGACGTGCTTGGCTACTCGAAGAGTTCCGGCGGCAGCAAGACATTCTATCTCGAAGGGTCGCTGTCGTGGGCGCGCGCCTTTGGCCGCCACAACCTCGGCGCGCTGTTCCTCTACAACCAGAAGTCGATGCGCTATTTGCAGGCCGGCGACATCTTCGGGTCGGCCCCCTACCGGAACCAGGGCGTCGCCGGCCGTCTGACATACGGTTACAACGACCGCTACTTTGTGGAGGGCAATTTCGGCTACAACGGCTCGGAGAACTTCTCGCCAGGACGACGCTTCGGCCTCTTCCCGTCGATAGCCGTCGGGTGGATGGTTTCGTCCGAAGGGTTCTGGCAGCCGCTGCGCGAGGTGGTCGACAAGCTGAAATTCAGAGCGTCGTATGGTCTTGTGGGTAACGACAAGATCGGCCAGAACAGCCGTTTCGTCTATGACGGCAACTACGAGAACTATTCCAACGCCTACTGGTTCGGCCAGCAGGTGACCGCTTATAACGGCACACGGATCAGCGCCTACGGAAGCCCCAACGTGTCGTGGGAGAAGTCGCACAAACTCAATGCCGGCCTCGAACTGTCGCTTTTCAGGCGCGTCGACATACAGGCCGACTACTTCCGCGACTACCGCACCGGAATATTCCTCAAACGCGACGACATGACCGACGTGGCAGGAGTGCTCGACCTGCCATACGCCAATATCGGCGAGGTGCTCAACCGCGGCTTCGAGGTGCAGTTGCAGTCGCACCATTATGCGGGCGAGTTGCAGATCTCCACGCGGGGCAACTTCACCTACAACCGCAACAAAATACTGCGCAACGCCCAGCCTACGCCCGAATATCCCTACATGAGCCGCATCGGGCTTCCGGTCGACCAGCAGACCGGCTATATAGCCCTCGGCCTTTTCTCCTCGCAGGAGGAGATCGACAACAGTCCCGCGCAGTTCGGCACGCTCAGGGTGGGCGACGTGAAATACAAGGACGTTAACGGCGACGGGGTCATCAACGCCTACGATGTTGTGCCGATAGGGCGGACGTGGATGCCGGAGATCACCTTCGGCATAGGGGCGTCGATGCAGTGGCGCAATTTCGACCTGTCGTTCCTCTTTCAGGGCGTGGCCAATACGACCATCATGTTAAAGGGGGCCTCGTTGCAGACCTTCTCCGCGCCGAGCGCCTCCGCATACGGGTTCTACGAGGACGTATACTACAACATCTGGACGCTGGACAACCCTAACCCGAATGCCATCTACCCGAGGGCCTCGACCGTATCGAACAACAACAACTATCAGAACTCCACCCTCTGGCAGCGGGACATCAGCTACGTCAGGCTCAAAAATGCCTCCATAGGCTATCGCCTGCCGCAGAGTTTTACGCGCGGCAGGTTGAAGATACAGGACGTACACCTCTACCTGCAAGGGGTCAACCTGCTGACCTTCACCGGCTTCAAGCTCTTCGACCCGGAGATCGACGACCAGCAGGGGGCCAAATACCCGCCGGTCAGGGTGATAAGTTTCGGATTGAACATAAATTTCTAAGGCCCGCCGACCATGAACAGATTCCTTAATATAACCGTATACGCGCTGTCCATCGCGACGATGGCCTCGTGCGACTCGTTCCTCGACCAGCAGCCGCTCAACCAGCCGACCACTACCGAGGAGATCTTTTCGAAAAAACTATCTGCCGAACGCTACCTGAACAACTGTTACGGCTTCATACCCGACTACTGGCTGCTCAGCGCTGCCGGCGGCTATCCGTGGAGCCCCACCTCCGACGAATCGGACGTTTCGTGGCCCCACGAGGTGAACAACATGAACAACGGCTCGTGGAACCCGGGCGCAGTGCCATACGCCCAGTGGAGAACGACCTATCAGGCCATTCGCGAGGTGAACTACTTCCTGCAAAACATTTATATGTGCAGGGAGATCTCCGACGCGGAGCGCGACCGCTGGCGTGCGGAGGCCCGTTTCCTCAGGGCGTTCTACTACCTGAACATCATAAGGCTCTACGGGCCGGTGGTCATCGTGGGCGACGAACTGTACGAGCTGGACAAGGTCTATGCCGTAGGGCGCAACACGCTCGACGACTGCGCGAAGTATGTGTGCGACGAGTTCGACGCAGTAGCGGCAATACTTCCCCCCACACAGTCGCCCAACAACTTCGGCCGTCCTACCGCCGGAGCTGCGCTCGCATTCAAGGCCCAGCTGCTCAATTTCGTGGCGAGCCCGCTGTTCAACTCCGACAACTCAATATACAGGGGGTGGAAAAGCAATGTCACGGGCGAGGAGTTGATAGCCGTCTCCTACGACGAACAGAAATGGCGCGACGCTGCGGCGGCAGCCAGGGCGGTTATCGACCTGCCGGAATATGCCCTGGTGGTCAAATACGACGCATCTTCCTCCATCGACCCCTACGCATCGCTCTACGGCGTACATTTCGACCGCTGGAACACGGAGCTCATCTTCGGGCGCAACATGCCGCCGTCGGGCACGGGCGAGGCGCGGAACTTCATCTACCGCATCAGCCCGAAATGCTTTACCGGCAGCTGGGGCGGCCTGAGCGTCTCGCAGAAGCAGGTCGACGCATTCGCCATGAACAACGGACGCTATCCGATTGCCGGTTACAGCGACGCCGCCTCGGAATGGGGCGACGGCAAACAGCCGATCATCGACCCCCTGTCCGGATATGACGAAACCGGCGTCACCGCCAACTACATCCACCCGTGGGACAGGCAAACCATCGACACATACAACATGTATGTCAACCGCGAGCCGCGTTTCTATGTCCACATCATTTACGACAACCTCAAAATACCATACGCCGTGGACGGCAGCGGCGTCACGACTTCGACCCCGACCTATACGGTCAATTTCGGCAAGGACGGCAACTCGAACGACGGCGGCACCAACCGTTCGCTGACCGGCTACACGCCGCGCAAATTCTTCGCACGCGAAACCAATGTCGCCGCCACCAACGCCGATCAGAGGTATGTCTTTCCCGTGTGGCCCATTATCCGCCTTGCCGAGATATATCTCGATTACGTCGAGGCCCTGATCGAGTACGACCCGACCAACAGCGACGTGCTCGTTTACTGGAACATGATACGCGCCCGCGCCGGAGTGCCGAATATAGAGGCCGTCTATCCGGGCATAGAGAACGATCAGGCCCAATTGCGCAAAATGTTGCGGCGCGAGCGTCAGGTCGAACTCTTCTTCGAGAACAGCCGCTACTACGACATCCGCCGCTGGCAGATCGCCGAGTTCACCAACAACGGCCCCGTCTACGGGATGAACATAACCGAAGCCGACGGCTCGCCGTCGAACATCGGCGTCTCCGCATTCTGGAGACGGACGCCGACCATACGCGGCCCCCGCACATTTCTGCCCAAACACTACCTCTACCCGCTGGCACAGCGGGAACTCGACCGCAACAAACTTATCGAACAGTCGTGGGGATGGTAAAGACAAAAAAAGCCATGAAAAATATACTGATATTATCCTTGACGGCAGCCGCGCTGTGCACGTCATGCGAAGACAACCGCAAACAGAGCCTGACGCCCGACATGGTCTATCTGGTCAAAAACGGGTTCAATGTCGAGGAGACGCCCGATTTGGGCCAGCCCGTCCAGATGCAGTTGTGGGCCAATAAAAGCGGGCTGAACGGGAGTTCGTGCAGGGTGACCTTCGCCCTCGACCCCGACGGGCTGGCCGTGTACAACGACGGGCATGGCACGGCATACGAAATGCTGCCGGAAGATTGTTATTCGGTCTCGGGGTGGAGTTTCGCTATCTCCGGCCATGAGCAGTATGCCAAACTGCCGCTGGTGTATTATCCGGAGAGGATCGTTGCGCTGTGCGGCGACGTTTATGGCACCGAGAAGTATGCCATAGCGCTGAAAATAACTGCCGAGGGGCTCGAAACCACCGAAAACGACAGGGCGATCTTCCTGTTCCGCATCAAGAAGCCCGACATGAAGATACTCACGGTCGACCCTGCCCAGGAGTCGTTCTATGAGGGCGAGCAGGGTATGATAGTCAAAAGCGTCGAGGTGGGTACCGACTTTGTTTGCTCCGAGGACTATGCGTTTACCGTCGAGGAGGGCACGACGGCGTTGCAGGCGATAGTGGAGAGCTACAACACGGGCCGTTTTATCCCTGCCTGCCTCGCTCCTGCCGACGCTTATACGCTGACCTCCGCCCCGGGGTTCAAGGTGGTTGCCGGCAAGAGCAAAACGACGATCACGGTCACCGTCGACAAGAGTAAGCTCTTGCAGGGGATCAACCTCATTCCTGTGAAGCTCTCCGGCGTGCAGGGACCGCTGATTGTGGGCGACGTCGACCTGTGCTGCATCCCGATAATGTGCTACCCCGACCGCACGGACTGGGCAATGACCGGAAGCGGCCACCATGCCGACGTGCGATATGCCCCCAAAGGCTATCTCGGAATGTACGACCGCGATTTCCTCACTCCGTGGCGTGCGCTTCCTGCCGACCAGAACCCCACGCTGGTTATCGACCTGGGCAAGGAGATGCAGGTGGGTGCGGTAGAGTTCTGGACGCGCGTGGCCGGATCGCAGCATCCGATCTCAGGGGAGAACAACATACCCCGCGCCATCAAAACGGTCGACATATTCGTCGGGACGAGCGCCGACTGCTGGAGCGGCATCGGCTCGAGCGAGTGGGGCAGCTCGCTGCTCAGCTACAACTGGCAGACCGACAATCCGCAGAACAACCCGATCATGCTCAAACTCGCCGCGCCGGTTGCGGGCCGCTATGTGAAGATAGCCATGACCAAGACAAGCAACCAGACCGATATTTACGAACTGTTCGTCTACGGCCCCCGTCCATAAGTTATGAAAAACAGGATATTTGCAGCCTTTCTGCTCTCCGTATGCAGGCTGTTCGGAGCAGAAGCCGCCCCCGATGCGGGGCGTACGGTGACGAACCTCGATTTCGAGTGGTATTTTTTCAAGGGCGAGGTTGCCGACGGGCAATCCGACGCGACCTATTTCTCGACATGGCGGCGCGTGGACGTTCCGCACGATTTCAGCATCGAGGGGCCGTACAACCGTGACTATCAGGGAGGAAACCGCATGGGTTTCCTCCCTGGAGGCGTGGGCTGGTATAAAAAAACGCTCGAATGGGACGTGGCATGGGGCGGCAAGAGGCTCTATCTGGAATTTGACGGGGTGTTCATGAACAGCACGGTATGGGTCAACGGCGTTGAGGCGGGATTCCGCCCCAACGGTTACCTGACCTTCGGCTACGACGTTACGCCGATGGTCAAAAAGGGGCGCAACATCATCACGGTGCGGGTCGACAACAGCCGGCAGCCCGCCGCCAGATGGTATACCGGTTCGGGCGTCTACCGTCCGGTCAATCTGATAGTCACCTCCGACATATTCGTGCCTCAAAGCGGAACGTATGTAACCACCCCGAAGGTAACCCCGCAGGCGGCAGAGGTCGATGCGCGGATTGAGATTTGCAACCGTTCGGGCAACGTAGCGCAGGTGGAGGCGATCTGCGTCGTCAGGAACGCTGCCGGCAACGAGGTGGCGCGTTCGCGCAGGACGGTGGAGCTGAAAAACGGCGACAACGTTCTCGACGAGCGTTTGACCGTGCCCTGGCCCGACATGTGGAGCACGGAGAGCCCGAAAGTTTACTCCCTGTCGACGATCATCGAAAAGGAGGGCAGGCGGATGGACAATTACACCACCACGTTCGGCATTCGCACCATAGAATACGACGTCGATAACGGGTTCCGGCTCAACGGCGTTCCCACCAAGCTCAAAGGTGTTTGCATTCATCAGGACGCATCGCCCGCCGGAACGGCAGTTGTGGGCGACATTCTCCACCGCCGCCTGCGGATACTCAAAGAGATGGGCTGCAACGCCATTCGCACCACGCACCACCCGTTCTCCACCGAGTTCTACATGATGTGCGACACGATGGGCTTCATGGTGATGGACGAGCCGTGGGACGGATGGTTTCAGTGGAAAGGCTCCAACAAGGCGGCCTACGACTACGGCTACTACTTCCTCGACTGGTGGGAGACAGACCTGCGCGAGTTTATCCGGCGCGACCGCAACCACCCCTGCGTCGTTATGTGGAGCATGGGCAACGAGGTGTGGAACTGGGAAAGCCACCAGTACTTGCAGTTGAAGATCAACGAGACCTTTCACAAGCTCGACCCCACGCGCCCAACCACCCAGGCCTGGGCGCTGGGGGTATACCTCGACATTGTCGGCTTCAACGCCAACGGCGAGGGGCGCGGCGATCTGGAACGTTTTCACCGCGAGCAGCCCCGCAAGGTGGCCGTAGGCACCGAGATACCACATACCCGCCAGACCCGCGGCGTATATCGAACACTGACCTCCTACAACGGCTTCGACACGCCGCCCCCGCCGGGCAGGGAGGACGCGACTTCGGCCGGCGACCCCGATGTGCTATTCCCGATCCCGAACCTCGCGCCGACAGAGCTGTTCCCTGAGTTCGACCTGAAATACGCCTCGTCCTACGACAACCACACCCGCAAGATAAGCGTGCGCGACGAGTGGAAGCAGGTGCGCGACAACACCTTCTTTATCGGCGACTTCCGCTGGACGGGGTTCGACTATCTGGGCGAGTCGTGGGGATGGCCGGCAAGGACGAACAACTACGGGGTGATCGACCTGGCAGGGTTCCCGAAGGACGGCTACTTCCTTTACAAAAGTTTTTGGAGCGACAAGCCGATGGTGCACATACTGCCGCACTGGAGCTGGCCGGGCAAGGAGGGGGCCGCTATTCCCGTTGTGGCCTACACCAACTGCGAGGAGGCGGAGCTGTTCCTCGACGGACGGTCGCTGGGGCGCAAGCCGATGGACCCTGATGTGTTGCAGATCGTCTGGAGAGTGCCATACAGGGCGGGAACGCTGAAAGCCGTAGCATATAAAGGCGGCAAAGCCGTGGCCGTGACGGAGGTTTCGACCGCCTCAGGGCCGGCTGCCGTCAGGCTGACCTCCGACCGCAAGAGCATGAGAGCCAATCGCCGCGACGTGGCGCATGTCGAAGTGGAGATTGTCGACGCGAAGGGACGCCTAGTGCCGCAGGCGGACAACCTCGTCGAGTTCGAGGTCGACGGACCCTGCAAACTCATCGGCATGGAGAACGGCGACATCCTCGACCACAATCCGCAGCAGGCCCTCAGCGGGAAAGCCTTTATGGGCAAAACGCTGCTGATGTTACAGGCTGCCGACAAGGCGGGGACGCTTGTCATAACCGGCAAAAGCAAGGGGTTGAAAAGCTGTACGCTGACGATGAAAATCGACAAATGAGAGGGCGAAAGTTCATATGTGCGCTGGCAGGGGCGGCGGCGTTAGCGGCTTTGTCGGGGCAGTCCCGGGCGCAGGGGGATTATGACGGCGCGATAGAAAAGATCGCCATAGTCAGCTGGACGCATACCGATTACGGTTTTACGGAGCATCCGCTGATCGTGGCCGAGCTCCAGAAGCGATATATCGACGTGGCCCTGGATGCGGCGGCGGCCACCCGAGGCAACCGTCCGGGCGAGCGGTTCACATGGACTGTCGAGGCTCTCGACCCGTTTCTGCAATGGTGGAACGAGAGCTCCCCGTCGCGACGGCGGTCGATGGTACGCGCCCTGCGGGAGGGGCAGATCGACCTCAACATAATGCCTTTCAACATCCACCCGATGTTCGACGCTTCGGAGATGGACAGGCTGCTCGAATGGCTGCCTGCCGACGTAGCGGCGAAGGTCAGGCCGTCGATCGCCATACAGAACGACGTCAACGGCTTTCCTCGCTCGGCTGTAAGCCGCGCGCTGGACAGGGGGGTGCGATATGTCTGGATGGGGATGAACGGTCGCCATCCGTTCCATGTCCCGACGCTGAGCCGATGGGAGATGCCCGACGGCAGACATGCGCTGCTGTGGAGCGGAGTGCCGTACTGGGCCGGTTACGACTTCTTCCACGCCACGCGCTGGCGGACGCTGCAACGCGAGGCCGCCGGCCTGCAATATCGCTGGCCGAGGGACGGCGAATTTTTTCGCGACGACGAACAGTCGGTCAGGGAGGCCCACGCCGTATGCATAAAAAAGTTGAGTGAACTCGAACAAAAGTGGTTTCGCCTGAAATTTCTCCCCCTCACATTCTCCAATCAGTGGCGGTGCGACAACGACGGCCCATATCCGTCGCTCGTTTCGTTCGTGCAGACATGGAACAGGCTCGGCCTGCGTCCGTCGCTCGTCCTATCCACTGCCACCTCGGCGATGGAGGAGCTCGAAAGGGGGGCGGAGGAAGGCGTCGAAACCATACGGGGCGAGTTCGGCGACTGGTGGGCTTTCGGCCTCGTTGCCATGCCCCGCGAGACGGCCGTGGCGCGAAAGGCCCGCTACATGCTCAAAACGGCGCGGTCGCCCCTGCTCGGAGGGACGACCGCGCGGCAGACAGGGATTCTCGACAGGGCCGAGCGCGACGTATGCGTCTACTACGAACATACATTCGCCTCATACGATTCGGGCAGCGATATTTATGGCCTTCACAATCAGGGCACGATGAACGAAGCGTTTCGCTACGCCTACAAGGCATACGAGCAGGCCCGCTGGGTGGCGGCCCAAAAGGCGCGCGCAAGGGCGAACAGGGAGCCCGAAGGGATCATTGTAATGAATACGCAGAAAGGCCGCTATTCGGGATGGTGCAGCATCGAGAAGGCCTCGCTGCGCGAGAGGAAAGGCTCGAAGTCGCTGCTCGACACAGGCTCCGGCAAACGCATGAAACTCTACCCCGAGGGCGACAACCTACTCTTCTGGATCGACGACCTGCCGGGCGAGAGTCTCCGCCGCTACGTTGCCGACGGCGCGGGGCCCGACAGCGTCGCTGTCACGAACGCCCCGGAGATCGTGTGCAACGGATCGGGCTGGCCGGTAAGCATCAAATGGGAGGGGATGTCGCGCCCGCTTTTCGACGGCGAGGCGCCGACAGTTTACGTGAGCCGCTTCGTCTCCGGCGGATGGTGGGGCGCAACGGCCGTGCCCGGCGACTGTTTCAGCTCTCCTGCCGGGCCTGCACAGCGAACGGAGACCCCGCACAGCATCGTGTACAGGCAAAAACTGTCGAACGAAAGGCTTAACAGCCTCGAACGCGCCATAACGGTATACAAGGGCGAACCGAGAGTGAACGTGAAGATCGTGTTCGACCGCACGATCCACTCACGGCGCGAACCGGAGGTCATATATGCCGAATTTCCCCTCCCCGCAACAGACAGGCGCGTTACGACCACAAACGGAGGGATGGAATATGAACCGTACAGGGACAACCTGCCCAACACGTGCAAAACATTTTTCGTCGCCGATTCGTGGGTCAAACATGCAACTTCGGACGGCGTTCGGGTGTGGGCGTCGAAAACCTCGCCGATATTCGAACTCGGCAGGCATATGTTTTTCCGCGGCGGCGACGTGACGGAACCCGACAACTCCAACCTCTTGCAGTCGATGCTGTACAACAACGGCTGGGGGGTGAACTTTCCGGTAGAGTACGGCGGCGAAACGGTTTGCGAATATGACATTTACTGGCAGCGGGAAGATCAGGGGCGCGAGGCGACCGGCGAGGCTGTCGACGCTTACCTCGTCGGCCCGACGGTGGTCAACAACCCTGGGATCAAAGAAAACGCACTTTACAACAAATGGTTAAACGACAAACTATGAAATGTCCATTATTGACAGCCCTCGTTGCGCTGGGCGCGGCGGGGCAGGCTACGGCGCAGAACAGCAGGCCTAACGTGCTGGTGTTGCTGGTCGACGACATGCAGATGGGGGCCATACACGCTTTCGGAGGTCAGGCGGCAACTCCTAACATCGACGCATTGGCCTCGAACGGGGTCGGCTTCACCCGTTGCCACACCAACGGGGCTATCGGCGGTGCGCTGTCGCAGCCCAGCAGGGCGATGATCATGACCGGACGCCACCTGTTTGAGTTGCAGGCAGACGGGGCGGTGATCCCCGAAGCGCATGTCACCATGCCGAAGCATTTCCACGACAACGGGTATGCCACATTTGCAACCGGCAAGTGGCATTCCGACAGGGCGTCGTTCAACCGCACGTTTGCCGCCGCCGAAAATATTTTTTTCGGCGGGATGCACCAGTACAATCTCGGCGGCCAGACTGCGCCACGCCTGCATCATTTCGACCCGTCGGGCCGCTACGACACGCCATTCATCGGCAACGAGTTCTCGTCGAAGATGTTTGCCGACGCGGCCATCGGATTTATCGACACTGCCCGGCACGCCTCCGCCCCGTGGTTCGTCTACGTGGCTTTCACCTCGCCGCACGACCCGCGCAACGTTCGACCGGATTATGCTCCGGGCTACCAGGCCGACGGGATACGCCTGCCGCCCAATTTCGTCCCGCAGCATCCGTTCGACAACGGCGATATGACCGTTCGCGACGAGGCGCTCATACCTCCGCCGCACACGCCGGACACCGTCCGGCAGGAGTTGGCCTATTATTATCAGATGGTGAGCGAGGTGGACGTTCAGATCGGCCGCATTGTCGACAAGTTGCACCGCACGGGAACGCTGGACAACACCATCATCGTATTCGCCTCCGACAACGGGCTGGCTATGGGGCAGCACGGGTTGATGGGCAAGCAGAACGTCTACGAACACAGCATGGGGGTGCCGATGATCGTTTGTGGCCCCGGCGTGAAGCGCGGAGTGCGCAGCGAGGCCTGTTGCTATCTGTCGGACGTCTTCCCGACGCTGTGCGACATGGTCGGCATCGACGCCCCAAATTCCGTGACGGCCATTTCGTTAGCGTCGGCCCTGCGTGGCGAAAAGGCAGGGCGCGAAACGCTGTTGCTCGCCTATTCGAGTATTCAGCGGGCGGTGATACACAATGGCTGGAAGTATGTCATATACAATGTGGAGGGCGTGATAACCGAGCAGTTATTCGATCTGGCGGCCGATCCGTGGGAGGCGCATAGTCATGCCGCCGACCCGCGCCATGCCGCACGCAAGGCAGAGTACCGAGAGTTATTGCGGCAACAAATGAAACTCCACGGCGACTTCTGCAACCTTGACAACCCGCGCTGGTGGAGCAAAGGCGGCAAAATAACAGGAAAGGATATTCAGGTTTTGTTTTTATAATTGACATACAGAATATGTTTTTGTTATCTGCCATTGCCTTAAGTTGCTCTATCGGAAAAATCTGTTGTCGCTAATATTGCTTTGCCATTCCGCTTGCGTATTCTTGTTTATTACCAGGCATCGGTTTATTGGCACTTCTGTCCACTCGAAATCGACAGCAGTGTCGTATCGACTGGCTAAAAAATATACAGTCCAACGGACAATATGCCTGTCACGCAGGGGGTCGCGGGTTCGAGCCCCTGTCGGCATGATCGGTAGCGCGCCGCAGCTGGGGCGCTGTCGCCCCATTGCCGGCTTTTATGTTGTGCTTTGACCTCTGCCTTGGCTGGCGGCGACACGGCGGCATTCTCCCTCCCTGCGGCGTTTTTGTCGGGCGCATGTTCACGCATGGCCTGCAACCGGATAAACGAAGCAGGCCACAGCAGAAGCTATCGCCCAGCCCTGCAGAAAATCATGCCGTCCCTGTCAACAGTGGAACGGCAACGGACAGCAGCAAGAAACGCCAGCCGAAAGCCGCTCCCGCCTCTATATTTAATACTTGCCGTTCCTGTCAGTAGTGGAATGGCAACGGACAGCGGCAAAAAAGTTTTGTAGATTTGTCTGATTTCATAATTAATACTTGATTTTGGGGAGCTTGTCGTTAATCGGACGCTTTCTCCTGCACAATCTCCATATATTTTTTGAGGGCAGACTGTCGATCGGTTCGTCGAGACGCAGTTGTGCATCATGATGGTGATCGTGCCCGAATTGGCGATGTGGACATTATTAACCACTACCGTGACGGTCAACGTAGCGTCACACTCGACCTAGGCGGGGCTAACGGTGCACCACTCGGGGACTTCGACAGTCCACGCCTGATTGCTCGTCACGTCGAAGGTCATTGTATCCACGCCCCACGAGGCAAAGTCGTAAGTCGTGACGCTCAATTCGAGCGTCAGCGTGGGGGCGGGAGGCGACGTCTTCTTGCAGCTTGCCGAGAGCGCAACTGCCGTGCA
>JAIRQC010000070.1 GCA_031256675.1 Rikenellaceae bacterium | reverse complement strand
CACGACAAGCCTTATTCTCTTTCCTGTCCGACGCATTCAAATTCCGATCCCGAAACAATGCCTTAATCCGGCAAACATATTCTCCTCCCCCGTCATTTCAAGGCGCATTTCCCTGCGCCCTGAACTTTTTTTGCCTTTCATCATCATTTTTTTTGCCCAAATGCTTGCAAAAACCATAAAAACAGATAAGGAAGATTTTAAGATTCTTATATTCATTTAGATAGCATTCAATACTATCGTAACGATCTCTTTTGTTTTGCGAGATACTCTCGTAAAATGACTCAATGTCGGTACGAATAACAATCTTAGCAAACCCGTCGGATAGCAATAATCTAATTTGTTTTAGGATTCGGTGTCTATTGGCTTGTTTTTACCTTACCGTGCTTTCACTCCCGCTTGTTACATAGGCTTCGAGACACTATCATATCAGCTCCGGCAACGTCCGCGGAGGATTGGGGTCCACCGGAACGTCTAGGGTAATTACATTGACCGGAATAAAATTCGGATCGAGAAAATACGGCGTAACATGAGATGAAAGGGGTGTAATATTTGACGTTTGGAGTTTCCTCTCTCGTTCTTCGGAGTTCTTTTTGGCACTTTTGCCGTCAAACTTTTCTCCTCAAGCGCATTTTGCAGACAAAATCGTCTCAAACCAACTCACAAATAACTTCAACAAGAAAGACTCCGAGCGTTGAACCTTTCGGTTTGCAACTGCCGATGACTGCCTCTGCCGGCTTTGCGCAACAAAGCCGACAGAGAGCAGCCGCGCCACGCGGCCCCTAATATGTAGCGGGCTGAACGTGCGAGATTTCCATCATTTTTGTCTGCCGCGTGCAGACGCGGAAGCAACCCAGACAGCCGCCGCTGAAATTCGAGATCGGGTTGGCCGGGGTCACTGAGCCGTTCGCGTCGCCGAGCGTGCTGTAATAACCGTGCGCCCCCTTGTCGAGACCGAACATCTCGAGCCGAACGCTGTCCACACGCCCCGTGGCGGTGACGAACATTCCGCGCTTGTTGTATTGCCCGTCCGAAAAACGGTCGCTGCGGACGTTGAACCTCTCGTTGCGCGCGCCGTTGACATACACCTCGAAAAGATAGTAGTTGTCCGTCCCCGCCGGATCCTGAAAATAGGGGATCACCTGGAAGAAACGTTCGTGTGGGGTCGAGAACAGATTGTCGAGACGTATCGAGTCGAGCGCGACCGGCTCGGGCATCGTCGCGCGCGCCACATATTTCCGCCCGCTCATCTCCGTGATTGTCAGTGTATACTCGCGCCCGGCCTGCCCCTCGATAGTCCCGAGGACGGAGGAATATAAGCCGTCAAAAACGTGCCCTTCGTGCGTAATTTCGGGCAGCGTATCGTTCTCGCCGTGGTCGCTGCTGAGCGTCACCGTTGCTCCGCTGACGGGGACGGGCATTGAGGCATTCGTCTCCCCGACGCCCCTTGTCCGCGTCAGCTTCACATTGCAACTCTTGCCCAGCTCCAGCGACGCCTCGACGACCGTCACCGGCGCCGCATTGCGCAGGTTGGGTTCGATAACCTTCTCGCACGAAGCGAGGGCAAACGCGGCAAAAATCATCAGTCGTCTCATCGAAATTTGAAATTATAGGTAAACGACGGCACCCACCGGAACAGCGATATTTGAACCGCTTCGGTCCGCTTCGGGTCGGCTTCGCTTTGGCGAAAGTCGATCATGAACGGGTTGCGACGGCCATAGGCGTTGTAGAGCGAGAAGTTCCAGCTCGATTCGCGGGTTGCGGTGCGCTTGACATACCACGTCGCGCCAATGTCAAGACGGTGCGAGGGTGGCAGACGATAGCCGTTGCGCTCGGTGTAGTAGTAGTATGTGCGACCTTCGAAGTTATATTTGC
Organism: Rikenellaceae bacterium; assembly: GCA_031256675.1. GTDB lineage: Bacteria > Bacteroidota > Bacteroidia > Bacteroidales > Rikenellaceae > JAIRQC01. The sequence continues at coordinate 13,841 of JAIRQC010000070.1, read as the reverse complement.
CGCTGGGGTATGTGACGGCGTTGCCGGTCGTGAACACCCAGTTGAGGCTCAACTCCCAACGGGTGGAGAGGAGGTAGTTTGCGACGATCGACACGTCGTGGGTGCAGTCCTGTCGCGCGGGATACCACCGTCCGGCGTTTATGCCGTCAATGCTGCGCTCGCTGCGCGCTATGGTGTAGCCGGCCCAGCCGTTAAGCCGTCCGGAGGGCTTGCGCAGCAGGATCTCGAGCCCGTAGGCCCGCCCGCGGCCTGTCAGCAACTCGCCCTCGACCTTCTCGTTGGCCTGTATGTCGGCCCCGTCGCGATAGTCGATCTGCCCCGACATGAATTTGCAGTAACCCTCGACGCTCAGCTCCAGCGCGTCGGAGAACATGTTGCGGAAGTAGCCCAGCGACAGCTGGTCGGCCACGCCCGGACGGATGTTGTTGCTTGCGGGCAGCCACATGTCGGTGGGACTGGTGATGAACGAGTTGGACAGCAGGTGGAGAAACTGGCTATTGCGGGCGTAGCCGACCTTGAGCGACGAGCGGGGGCCGATGACATAATTGAGCGAAAGCCGCGGTTCGGGGCTCACGTATGTTTTGACGAAGCGTCCGCGGCCGTAGCTGACCGAATCCGTCGCCTCGCCCTGGTTGTCGTAGGTGTAGAACCTGCCGGGGCCGAGGACGGAGAATGTTGCGAGCCTCAGGCCGTAGATCATCCTCAGCTGCGGCGTGGCCCGCCACTCGCCCGACGCAAAGAGGGCGTTTTCCCACGAGTAACGCCGCTCCAGCCGCGGTATGTTGGTAATCGTGGGGGCGGAGATCTGCCCCGGGACTATGGTGTGGTAGACGGTGTTGAGGCCGAAGGTGAGTTTGTGGCGCTCGGAGGGGAACCACTGGAACTCCTGACGCAGGTTTATGTCGCGGATGCGCGAGGTGATAGCCAGGTCGAGCATGTCGTTGCTAATCCCGACCTTGTAGCTGTAGTCGCTGACTATGAACGACGTATTGGAGAAGAGCCGCGGCCCGAAGATATGGTTCCAGCGTAGGGTGCCGGTGGCGTTGCCCCAGTCGATGCCGAACATGTCGCGGTAGCCCATCACGTCGCGCCCGAAATAGCCCGAGAGGAACAGCCTGTCGCGCTTGCCGAGTTGATAGTTGGCCTTGGCGTTAATGTCGTAGAAGTACAGGCGGCTGCCGCGGTAGGCGCTGTCGCTCGACAGGGCGAGGAACAGGTCGGCGTAGGTGCGGCGGGCGGAGACGATGAACGAGCCGCGCTCCTTCTTTATCGGCCCCTCGACGGCCAGCCGCGAAGCGATTAGCCCTATTCCGCCGCTTGCGCCGAAACGCCGGTTGTTGCCGTCGTTCATCTTGACGTCCACCACTGACGCCAGCCGCCCGCCGAACTGCGCAGGGGCCGTCCCCTTGTAGAGCGTTACGTCCTTGATGGCGTCGGAGTTGAATGTCGAGAAGAAGCCCATCAGGTGCGAGGCGTTGTAGACGTTGGCCTCGTCGAGCAGTATCAGGTTCTGGTCGGCAGTCCCGCCGCGCACCGTCAGGCCGCTGCTGCCCTCGCCGACGTTCCGCACGCCGGGCAGCAGTTGCAACGACTTCATCACGTCGCGTTCGCCGAACAGCACCGGCATCCGCTCCAACGCCCTGACCTCCAGATGTTCGATACCTGTCTGCGGGTCGAGCACATTGTCGTGGCGACGCTCGGCGCGCACCGTTATGTTGTCGATCGAAACGCTCGCCTCGTCGAGGGCCATGTTGAGCGTCGTATCTTTTTGGAGTTCGATCTCGACGGTCTGCGGAGCGTAACCCGTGTAGCTGTATGTCAAGATATGGGTTCCCGGCGCGAGGGTGAGCGAGTAGAAGCCGTACTCGTTGCTGCGGGCGTTCGGGGCGTTCTCGTTCTGCTTCTGCGCGGGCCCGCGTCTGGCGACGGAGACCCCGATAAGGGTCTCGCCCGTCCGCCGGTCGGTTATAGCGCCGCTTACGGTGGCCTTTCGCTGCTGTCCGCTGGCGACGGACAGAGCTAAGCCCGACAGTATCAGGGTTATTATCGTGCGCCGTATTGTCATAGTTCGGCAAAGATAATGATTAATTTTTGCGAAACGGATAAATTTTCACGCAAAAGACTTTTTTATTTGAAAAATATTACTGTTTTGTAAAAAGTTGTATTACACGTGTTTATATTTATCGCGAAACAGCCGGGACATAATTAATGGCAGGCCCGGGGTCACCCTCGGTTTGGCGCCGGTCTGGCGCCTCCGCCTCGCGTTATACTTTAGCTTTGCCCCGTCTTTTTAATACGGCGGGGGAATTAGACAGGAAAGTGATTTTTGTGGGAGGTATGTGCCTGCCTTTTGGCGGGCGGTGCGAGTTTGTTTGCAGCGCTAAACAGTTTTTCCTCGGGCTGCCGCTGCTGTTCGATGCGTTGAAACAGTGTCGGCACAAGGAGCAGTTTTTTGGTAAGCAAGAGGTCACGAGTTCAATCCTCGTCAACAGCTCGACGAAAAGATGTTGCCGAAAGCAACGATCGAAAACAGGAAGACCGCCCAAACTTACCTGGCAGCGGTCTTTTTTGTTTTCAACAGGATTTTTATGGCGCAAAAACCATCTTTGAGTCTGACCGCGCACCACCGCAAAGTGGAACTAACGCCCACATGAACCCGCCATTCCACGGCAGCGAGAGAGGATGCCCGAAAGAGCGCTCCGCAGGCGCAAAAGCCGTTAACACAACTGACCGGTCATTGCGGCGCACGTAAGGTTTGCTGCAATACCTGAGATAAATGCCTTAATGGAATCCTGAATTGGGACAAATAGCTTCATGAAATCCGTTCCGAGTTTTGTCAGTTTTCCTCAGATGTAGGCAAGCGAATTGCAGATGACCTGCCCAAATTCCGAAGTTAATTTGTTCTTTAACGACCGGACGTTTTCCTTTATATCTTCTATCTGCGCCCGATTGTTGTCGGTGGCGTAATTATCGATCTTTTTCTCAACGAATTCCAGATATTCGTCCAACAGCAATATATGCTTCGGACTTAGTGGCTTGTTGGCGTATTCGTCTGTAATATTGAAACAGGAGTAATAGCTTTCCGCATAACTTTTGATTATCGGATCGTCATAAAATGTCTCTACTTCATCATACTTTCTTAGCATCTCAATCCAATTGTTTAGAAGGGCACGAATATCTTTAGCATCACAATGGATAGAAACGGAACATAAACTACGCCTGCTCTGCGGCTTCATATTAATATCTACCTGTCGCGCTATTCTTAACTATAAAATAGAATCCTGAGCTCCTGTCCTTATCGATTAAATGCAGATAATATTCATCTGTTTCGAACACGTCAAAATATTTTCTGTCTTGATTGGATATCTGGTTCTTAATGCCTTCTAACGTTTCAAGAATTTCCAATATAATTCCCTTTTTCGACAATGTCATAGCCAGATCTTTTTTGGGTATGTGCAAAAATAGGAAAAATTCAGGGAAAATTAATGTTGCATGAAATTCCTCTCATTTTTTGCCGAACCGAAATTTTTTGTATCTTTGCCCTCCGAAAAGTTGCTGTTGTAGCTCAGCTGGTAGAGCACATCACTCGTAATGATGAGGTCGCGGGTTCGAATCCCACCAACAGCTCGAACGGAAACATACGTAGACGCCGCTGCCGTCAGGCAGCGGCGGACGAAACAAAAATGCCACCGGAGCTTGCTCGAAGGTGGTTTTTTGTTTTCAATACCGCAGATTGCGAAGCAACTTTTGTCCCTGTTGTTCGAGTTTGCTTGCGCCCCGCGACAGCGGCGGAGAAAAACGAGTAGAATAAACTGCTTGCAGATATTTTTGCGGGCCCTTACTCCCCTCAAAGACCGCGCGGCTTCAGGTGTAAGCCGGAACGTTCACAGAAGCATCTCCCTCTCGCCGGCGCGAATCAGTTCGAGCGCGGAAGATACCTCGCGGCGCAGGCCCTCGTCTATCGACGTCAACTTGCTGTCTATGAGGCGCCACCCGCGAGACCGGAGCTCCGCAGGGGCGTAATCTTCGAGATATTCGGCCAGTGTGAGCAGGGCGTTTGGGGTGCAGAACCGTTTGATGAAGCCGCGGGTGGAGAACTCCATGAAATGCTCGCCGGTGCGCCCCTTGCGGTAACAGGCGGTGCAGAACGATGGTATCTGCCCTGCGTCGATCAGCGTCGAGACGCTCTCCGAAAGCGAGCGCGTGTCCATCAACTCGAACTGCTCGCGATGCAAATCCTGCCGCCCGCCAACCGCCACCCCTGCGCCGAAGGAGGATGAGTAGCCGCCTATTTCGAGCCGCGTTCCTGCGTCGATTTGCGAGACGCCGAGGCCGATCAGACGGTCGCGGAGCTGCTGCGGCTCGCGGGCGGTGAGTATCAGCCCCGTATATGGTACCGCGAGCCGCAGCACGGCTATCAGCAGCGCGAAATCCTCGTCGTCGACCTCGCGGAACGCGCCGGACGCGAGCCCCGAAGCGCTCCTGATGCGCGGGAAAGAGATGGTGTGCGGCCCTACGCCGAAGCAGGCCTCGAGGTGGTTGGCGTGACGGACGAGGGCCATCGCCTCGTAACGCCAGTCGCCGAGGCCGACGAGCGCGCCCAGCCCCACGTCGTCGACGCCAGCCTCCATCGCACGGTCGAGCGCGGTGAGCCGCCAGTCGAAATCGCGCTTGCGCCCGGATGGGTGCACCTCGGCGTAACGTTCAGGGTCGTAGGTCTCCTGAAATATCTGATATGTGCCGATGCCCGCCTCGCGGACGACGCGAAAACCCTCCGTGTCGAGCGGTGCGGCGTTGATGTTCACACGGTTTATCCGCCCCGCCCCGCGCACGGAATAGACCTGCCGCACTGCGTCGGCAATGGCGCGGGGCGAATAGTCGGGATGCTCGCCCCAGACGAGTATCAGCCGCCGCTGTCCCTGGCTCTCGAGCGTTTCGACCTCCGCGCGCAGCTGTTCGGGGGCGAGGGTGACGCGGACGGCCTCGCGGTTCGAGGCGCGGAACCCGCAGTAGGCGCAGTTGTTGGTGCAGCGGTTGCCGACGTACAGCGGGGCGAAAATGACGATCCGTTCGCCGTAGACCCGCCGTTTGAGCTCTCCCGCCGCCTCGAATATCATTTGCCTGAGCTCCGGAGTGCGAGCCCTTAGCAGCACGGCCGTTTCGGCCAGCGTCAGCCGGTGCAGCTCCGCCGAGCGGGCCAGTACACGCTCTGTTTCCGCCACGGAAGGCTCGCCGTTAGCTGCGAGCAGCGTCCGGATCTCTGCCGGGTCGATAAACGGTTTTCCCGATTCGTCGGGGATAGCATATTTTTGAGGTTCGAATATCATGGCCGCAAAGGTACGAAAAAGAGGCTGCACCTGAACAATGGTGCAGCCTCTTTAATCTGTAAGCAGGCTCGTATGCAGGCTGAAAACGGCGTCATGATCCGGTGCTGCCCTTTCAGCGTTCGGTTTTCCGCTCCCTGAACAGCCAGCCGAAAGCCAGCGTGAACGCCGTCGCCCCGACGGCTATACCCCAGTTGGCGAGAGTGACAGGGACTGTGCGGAAGAATTCGTCGCCGAAGTTGACAATCAACACCTGCCCGACCACGATCAGCCCGACAACGGCCATGAACCACCCGCTGCCCATGCCGCGCCCGAAACCGCCCAGAGGCCCGTGAGAGGCGGCATACGACCTGGCGTTGAAGAGGTTCCACACCTGCATCATCACGAACAGCGTAAAGAACAGCGACAGCCGTTCCCTGTCCGCATCCGCCCCCCAGACAAACAGCAGGCCCAACAGGGCGGCGGCGAAGAGGCCGCCCGTCCAGAAGATCATCCGCTGCATTAACGGCGTGATCATGAACTCGCTGCTGCGACGGGGTCGCTCGCGCATGACGTTCTCGCGGGCCGGCAGCGATGCGAGGGCCATCGCGGCGAAGGTGTCCATTATGAGGTTTATCCAGAGTATCTGCGTAATTGTGAGCGGCATTTCGCGCCCGAAGACCGACCCGACGAAGACGACCAGCAGCGCCGAGACGTTGACCGTGAGCTGGAACAGCACGAACCGCTGAATGTTGCGGTAGATCGAGCGGCCCCACATGACGGCCGTGGCAATGGTGGCGAACGAGTCGTCGAGCAGCGTGACGTCGCTCGCCTCTTTGGCCACCGACGTGCCGCTGCCCATCGACAGTCCCACCTGCGCCATGTTAAGCGCAGGGGCGTCGTTGGTACCGTCGCCCGTGACGGCCACCACCTCGCCAAGTTGCTGCAACAGCCTGACCAGTCGCTGTTTGTCGAGCGGGCGGGCGCGCGACATGACCTTTATGTTGCCCACGCGGCCGAGCAGCTCTTCGTCGCCCGTCGCCTCGAACTCCGCTCCGGAGATATGGTTGCGTTCGAGCGTGTCGCCCTCGCCCCACAGTCCTATCTGGCGCGCTATCTCGCAGGCTGTTACGGTTGTGTCGCCCGTGACGATCTTGACGGCTATGCCCGCCGCGAAACACCTGCCGATGGCCGCCGGAACATCCTCGCGCACAGGGTCGGCAATGGCTGCGATGGCCACGAGCTGCAACTCCCCGCTCAGCGCCTCCTCGCAACTCAGGGCGTCGGTCTCGGCGACGGCAAAGCCCAGCGTCCGCATGGCGCGCCCCTGATAGTCTCGCAGCAACGCCTCGCAATGCTCCCTGTCGACCCCCGCGCAGCGCGCCATAACGATCTCCGGCGCCCCCTTTACATACAGCATCCGCCGCCCTGCCGTCGGCGAGGCGACCAGCGTGGCCATCATTTTGCGCTCGGTGGAGAAGGTCATCCTGTCGACGATCGTCGCCCCGTCGCGCAGGGCCCCGTAATCGACCCCTTGCCTGTCAAGCCAGATCAGCAGCGCGCCCTCGGTGGGATTGCCTATCGGTTTGCCCTCCGCGTCAAGGAATGCCGTCGAATTGGCCGCTATTGATTCGTGGAAAAGTTCGTCGGGCAGCGCGCCCGTCCGCTCCATTGCCGCCACCTGCATCCGGTTCAGGGTCAGGGTGCCGGTCTTGTCGGTGCAGATCACCGTCACGGCCCCCATCGTCTCGCAGGCGTGCATCTTGCGCACGAGGTTGTTGTTGCGCAGCATCCGCCGCATGTTCATCGCCAGGCTCAGCGTGATGCTCATCGGCAACCCCTCCGGCACCGCCATGACGATGACCGCCACCGACGCCATAAAGTATTTCAGCACCCCCTGCAACGCAGTCGTCCATCCGCCCTCCAACAGCGGGCCCCATACGAGCCCCCGCACCGTCAGTATCACGAACATCGCAACCGCCATTGCCGAACCGACCCTGCTGATGAGCGACGAGAGTTTTTCGAGCTGTTTGGTCAGCGGGGTCTTCTCCGTCGCAGGCTCGGCAATGCTCGCCGCCACTTTGCCGTATTCCGTGTTGTCGCCCACCGCCGTGACCCGCATCGTCGCGCTGCCCTCGACGACCGTCGTGCTCCTCAACACGACGTTCGACGGGTAGGTCGTATCCTGTTTGAACTGTTCGGGGTCGGTGGTTTTCGTCACCGCCGGCTCGCCGGTAAGCGTCGACTCGTTAATGAGCAGCGAGAGGGCCTCCAGCAACTCCCCGTCGGCAGGTACCTCGTCGCCGTTCTCGATCATCACCACATCCCCCACGACAACATCCCGCCGCGCAACCTCGCAAACGCACCCGTCACGGACAACCTTCACCGCAACGTCGTCGCTGACCGTGTTCAGCAGGTCGAACTTCTTCTTGGCGTCGTACTCGAACCAGAACGCAACCCCCGTAGCCAGCAGTATCGCCACGATGATCCCCACCGGTTCGAAATACTCCCCCTCCATGATCCCGATCCCCAGCGAGAGCGCCGCCGCGACCATCAATATCCGGATGACCGGATCGGCAAACTTCTCCCCGAGCAGCTTCCACGCCGAGATCGACGCCACGGGCGTAATAACGTTGCTGCCATGCCTCTGTCTGCTCTGCTCTGCCTCCTGCGAGGTCAAACCGTTAATTTTCATTTTTCCCATGCTATTCTATGCCGACGGCACGACGTTGAAGCCCTTTTCGATGAACCAGTCGTTGCGGGCGCGGAGCGTCTGTTCGATTATGTCGCGCACGCAGCCCTCGCCGCCGGCAAATGGCGAGACATAGTGGGAGACGGCGATCACTTCGGGGGCGGCGTCGGCGGGACAGGCGGCGAGGCCGCAACGCTGCATGGCCTCTACGTCGGGCAGGTCGTCGCCCATGAAGATGGCCTCGTCGGGGCTAAGGGAGTGCTCCTCCAGAAACTCCTGCAAGCAAACCGCCTTGTCGAGGCAGGCGGTGTACAGGCTGCTGACGTTGAGCATCCGGAACCGCATGTCGAGCGTCTTGCCACGGCCGCCGGTGATGATGCACACCTTGTAGCCCTGCCGGATGGCGAACGACACGGCGTAACCGTCTTTGGAGTTGTATGCGCGCAGAAATTCGCCTTCGGGGGTGACGACGATCCTGCCGTCGGTGAACACGCCGTCCACGTCGAACACAAAGGCGCGGATGCGGGCTATCTCTTCCTTAAAGTTTGCCATATATTTTCGCTGAGCGTTATGTAGATCTCCCTGAGCCGTGCGTCGGAGAGCATCGCGCGATGATTGTTCTGCGTTACGATGTCGCCGCGCATGGCGGGGCCCGTCTGGCTCAGGCGCGGCGACCCGCAGGCGACGGCCTTGGCGGCGCACTCCTCGATGAGCGGGGCCAGCAGTTCGAACTCCATACCGGAATTAGCCAGCACCTGCTCGGCAACGATGTACATGTAATTGGTGAAGTTGCTGGCGAACACCGCAGCCAGATGGGCGTGCGCCCGCTGTGCGGAGGATGCGTAACGCACGTTGCGCGACAGTCTCTGCGCCAGGGCGGTCACCGTATCCGTCGCCCGTTGCGTCGAACCCTCAACGAACAGCGGCACCTGCGACAGATCTACCTCGCGCCCTGCCGAAAAGGTCTGCAACGGGTACAGTACTGCCCGATGTTCGATCTTCTGGTCCAGCACATTGACGTTAAGCCCCCCTGCCGTATGCGCCACTACGCCGTCGCCGAAGTCGATCCGTCCCGACGCCTCGGCAATCGCCCTGTCAGCCACGGCAATAATATATATGTCGGCCCTGTCCGTTTCCGCCCAATCCGATGTGAAGCCGCACCCCGCCATATCTGCCAGCTGCCTGCCCCGCTCCTCATTCCGCGCCACGATCTGCGTCAGTTCATATATCGGCGATTCGGCGAGGGCCTTTGTCAATGCCTCCGCCACGTTCCCGCTTCCTATAATAATCACATGTTCCATAGTTCCCTGTTTTTTTGTCGACAGCCTCACAAATCACTGCGTTGAAAAATCATACCGTTACCAGCTCCGACAGCGGTCTGTCGAGTTCCCTGTTGCTGGCGTTTATGCCGTCGAGCGTGGCGGCGATGTTGTGGAACAGCGGGTTGTCGAGGGGCAGGACGGAGAGTTCGCCACTGTTCTCGACCACGTCGACCACGTCGCTGATGCGGAGGCTGTCGATAGCCCTGGCGGGGACGTAACGGTTCACGCGCTCGTCGTCCCCGTCGCGGGTGGCGGCGATGAAGCCGCTGTTCTCGAGGTCGAAGACCACATCCTTGACTATGCGCACCGGCAGGTCGAGCTCGGCGGCGATCTGCTCGTAGGTTATGGCGCCGGCGTTGGAATTGAAACGGCGACCGATAACGACCAGCGCGGCGAGCATGACTTTTTGCCTGTCGCGATAGCTCATGCCCATCGCCTGCCGTTCCTGCTCGTAGTTGGAGAGGTTCTGGTAGGCGTAGGAGAGTTCGGCCCCGAACAGGACGATCTGCCAGCTGGTCTGCAGCCAGATCAGGAACAGCGGCAGGGCGGCAAAACTGCCGTAGATGGCGTTGTAGGACATCATGCTCGACTGCGCCCAGACGTAGGCCAGCTGAAATATGTAAAATGCCGTTCCTGCGATGGCGGCCCCGGTGAAGGCGTTGCGCAGCCGCACCCGCGTGTTGGGCATCACGGAGTAGAGGAACAGGAACAGTCCCCAGAGGACTATCACGCGCGCAACGATGAACAGCAAGTCGATGTAGGCCTTGTCGGCCAGGCCGGTGAGGTTGTCGCGCACGACGCCCGACAGGCTGCTCGAAAGTATCCACAGGATGGGGGCGATGATGATGACGGTTATGTAATCGCTGAACTTGCGGGTGATGCTGCGCCTGCGCTTGACCTCCCAGATGAGGCTGAAGGCGGTCTCGGCGTTGCCGAAGAGCTTCATCACCGACCAGAACAGCGTCGCCAGGCCGACCCCGGCAACGACGCCCCCTTTGGTGTGTTCGAGCAGGTTGTTGGCAAAGGTGAGCGCCTGATCGATCAGCGAGGCGTACTCGGGGAACGAAGCGTAGAGGTTCTGGTAGAAGTTGGCCTGCAAGCCGAAGCCCTTGACCACGGCGAAGATAAGCGCAAGGATCGGCACGAGCGACATCATCGTGTAGAAGGTCAGGGCCGACGAATAGACCAGTATGTTGTGCTTGCTTACGTCGCCGATGGTTATCAGGATGATTTTCAACTGCCTGACACACCACCGTATCCACCTGCTCCGGTACTCCGACTCATGCTTGCGCCATATTCCGTCTACAATGAAATTCAGTATGTTTTTTATCATGCCGCTTCGTTGTTGTACAATCTGCGCAATAAAATAATTGAAGATTGTTTTTATCGCGCAAATATAGGAATATTTCAATTACAAAACAGAATAAGGCATAATTTTCAGGCGCTGTGTCCCCGGAATGTAAAGTGGTGCTGCATAAGGTAGCTGTACGCGATGGTGACGAGCGAGACGATGACGAACGAGGGGGTGGGATAGATGTGCAGCGCTTCGACCAGCAGTTTCATCCCGAGGTAGGTGAGCAGCAGCGAGCCGCAGACGCTCAACAGGTAACGCCACAGCTGCACGCCACGTCGCAGCGGCGAGCTGACGAAAGCGATGTTACGCTGGAGCCAGAACCCGGTCAGGAACGTGACGGGAAAGACGATGACCAGCGTGGCGATATGCGGCGAGACGACTATCCGAAGGCTGCACACCGTTCCCAGATCGAAGAACCGTTTGCAGACCACAAAGTTATGTGCGATGTAATACAGCGTCCAGCTCAGCGCGAGATTCCCCCCTCCGCAGGCGGCATAGCGAAACATCCGTCGCGGCATCAACGTGCGAAATGGCGGATAGAACACATCCACAATGGAGGCTATCAGGCGGGCAACTTTTTTTCTCATTTTTAACGGTATGCGGATTAAGGATTGTGTCTTAGTGAAAAAAGAGTAGTGAGTAGTGACAATTCTTCGGAGTTTCGCTCCGAATATTTCTCACTTCTTATTTCCCAGTTACCTCCCTGCACAGGTCGTTTATTGTTTTGTTCGGCCTTGCATAGCAAGGCCGGCAGCCCGCAGCCGAGCCACGGGGAGGGCTGCCCTGTTGCCTGGGGCTCCTCGCACCCTCCGCCGTCTGCGGGACGAAAACCGAACCCGCACCTGGTTACCTCCCTACGCGGACCGCTCGCCGCCGCACGGGCAACTTCGCTGAACCACTGGCGGCAGGGCTGCTCCGGTCGATGATTATTCTCCGCTGCGCCCCGACCAGTTCTCACTTTTCAGTTGTTTCTGCAATGCGTACATGCGGTCGCGGTGACGGGCGGCTTCGGTGAAGTCGAGCTCGCGGGCGGCCTGCTCCATCATCTCGCGCGCAATGATTATCTCGTGCTCGACCTCGGCGCGGGTGGCGTAAACTGTGCCCGGGTCGGCAACAGGCCCGACGCGGTCGCCGGCCTGATACAACGCTCCCAGGCCCGAACTTCCGGCCCCGCTCCTCTGCGCGGCATGGGGTATGATGGCGTTGTGCATGTTGTAGACAATCTGTTTCTCGCGACGACGGTTGCTCTCGGCAATGGCGGCGCGCATCGAATCGGTACGTCGCTCGGCATAGAGGATCACGTTGCCCCCCGCATGACGCGCCGCACGCCCCGCCGTCTGGGTCAGCGACCGCTCGCTGCGCAGAAAACCCTCCTTGTCGGCGTCCATGATGGCTACGAGGGCCACTTCGGGCAAGTCGAGCCCCTCGCGCAACAGGTTGACCCCGATCAACACGTCGAACAGCCCGCCGCGCAACTCTTCGAGTATCTTCACCCGTTCGAGCGTCTCGACGTCGGAGTGAATATAGCGGTTGCGGATGCCGAGGCGGTCGAAATATTTCGACAGCTCCTCGGCCATGCGTTTGGTGAGGGTCGTCACCAGCGTCCGCTGCTCCTGCGCCGAGCAACGGTTGATCTGTTCGATGAGGTCGTCTATCTGGTTGTCGGTTATGCGCACCTGCATCGGCGGGTCGACCAGCCCCGTGGGGCGGATCAGCTGCTCGACAACAGCCCCCTCGGATTTCATCAGCTCGTAGTCGGCGGGGGTGGCGCTGACATAGATCGTCGTCCCGGCCAGCGCCTCGAACTCGCCGAATTTCAACGGACGGTTGTCGATGGCGGCAGGCAGGCGGAAACCGTATTCCACCAGGTTCTCCTTGCGCGAACGGTCGCCGCCGTGCATGGCATGTATCTGAGGGATGGTAACGTGGCTCTCGTCTATCACCAGCAGGTAATCTTTCGGAAAGTAGTCGATCAGGCAGAACGGGCGGCTGCCGGGCTGGCGACCGTCGAAGTAGCGCGAGTAATTCTCGATGCCCGAACAGTAGCCCAACTCCTTGATCATCTCCAGATCGTACTCCACCCTCTGTTTGAGCCGCTGCGCCTCGGCCCGTTTGCCCTGCTTCTCGAAGAACTCCATTTGCAGCACGAGGTCGTCCTGTATCTGGCGGATGGCGGTGTTGATGCGCTCGCGGGTGGTGACGAACAGGTTGGCAGGGTAGACGGTCACGCTGTCGAGCGAGCCTCGCCGCTGGCCCGTAGCGGGGTCGATAATGGATATGGCCTCTATTTCATCGTCATAAAATTCAAACCGGTAGCACGTCGAACCGTAAGCGGGCATGAGGTCGATCACCTCGCCGCTCACGCGGAACGTGGCCCGCGTCAGTTCGGTCTCGGCGCGGGTATAGAGCGCCTCGACCAGCGAATAGAGGAATTTTTTGCGCGGCATGGTGCGTCCGCGGACTATCTCGACGGCGTTGGCATTGAAATCCTCCGGGTTGCCGATGCCGTACAGGCACGAGACGCTCGACACCACGATAACATCCCTTCGTCCCGACAGCAGGGCCGACGTTGCGCTCAGTCGCATCTGTTCCAGGTCGGCATTGATGGCGAGGTCTTTCTCGATGTAGGTGTCGGTGGTCGGCAGGTAGGCCTCGGGCTGGTAGTAGTCGTAGTAGGAGACGAAATACTCTATTGCGTTGTCCGGAAAGAAGTTGCGAAACTCGCCGTAGAGCTGCGCCGCGAGGGTTTTGTTGTGGCTCAGCACGAGGGTCGGACGTTGCAGCTGTTCGATGGCGTTGGCCACGGTGAAGGTTTTGCCGGAGCCGGTCACCCCCATCAGCGTGGTATGCTGGCAGCCAGCACACACCGACTCGACTATCTGTCTGATCGCCTCCGGCTGATCGCCCGTAGGGCTGTAATCCGACGCCAATTTGAAATCCATGTCGCAAAAGTAGTGAAAAATCGCAAGCGTCGATTTGTATTTATTGTTAAATTTTGTCTGTTAACAGCTCCCCGCGTTTCTGTATTCCTGTGTTCATGTGCTCCTGTTCTTTTGTCGCAATTATTGTTCTTCTTGCAACTGAAATTCCTTTGGGTTGCCAGTCGAGTCAGGGGCCTTTGACAGGAATGCTCATTTCAGGATTCGAGAAGATCACAGTTCCCGATTTGA
>JAIRQC010000107.1 GCA_031256675.1 Rikenellaceae bacterium | reverse complement strand
CCGCCGCGCCTCGATATATCGAGGCGCGGCTGTCGAAGCTCGCCCTCGACGTGGCTTTCAACCCCAAGACCACCGAGTGGATGCTCTCCTACGACGGTCGCAATCAGGAGCCCGTTGCGCTGCCGGTGAAGTTCCCGCTGCTGCTGGCGCAGGGGGTGGAGGGTATAGCCGTGGGGCTGGCCTCGAAGATACTGCCGCACAACTTCAACGAACTGCTCGACGCCTGCTGCGCCGAGTTGAGGGGCGAGGAGTACACGCTCTACCCCGACTTCCCGACGGGAGGGCTTATCGACGTGTCGCGCTACAACGACGGACTGCGGGGCGGGGCGGTGAAGGTGCGCGCCCGCATCGCGAAGATCGACCGCCGCACGCTGGCCATCACCGAGATACCGTTCGGCACGACCACCGAATCGATCAAGGAGTCGATCATCAAAGCCAACGAGAAGGGCAAGATCAAGATCCGCAAGGTGGACGACAACACCTCCGACAAGGTGGAGATCATCATCCACGTAAGCAACGACGAGTCGTCCGACAAGACCATCGACGCGCTCTACGCCTTCACCGACTGCGAACGGTCTCACTCGCCAAACTCCTGCGTCATCATGGACGACAAACCCCACTTTATGGGGGTAAACGAGATATTGCGCCGCAGCGTCGCCCGCACCAAAGAGCTGTTGCGCCGCGAGTTGGAGATCAGGCTCGAAGAGCTGGAGGCCGACTGGCACATGTCGAGCCTCGAGAGGATCTTCATCGAGCAGCGCATCTACCGCGACATCGAGGAGGCCACTACCTGGGAGCAGGTCATCGCGCTGATAGACAAGGGACTCGAACCCTACAAGCCCCTGCTGCGCCGCGAGGTGACGCGCGAGGACATAGCGGCCCTGACCGAGATAAAAATCAAGCGAATATCGAAATACGACTCTTTCCGCGCCGACGAACATATCAAGGGGGTCGAAAAGGAGATCGGGCAGACGCAGCACGACCTGGCCCATCTTGTGGACTACACGCTGGCCTATTACAGGAGGATCAGGGAGAAATACGGCGCGGGGCGCGAGCGGCGCAGCGAGATCCGCAACTTCGACGCCATAGAGGCGACAAGGGTCGTGGTTGCCAACTCGAAGCTCTATGTCGATCGCGAGGAGGGCTTCTTCGGCATCGGCGCGGCGATGAAAAAGGATGAATATGTTTGCGACTGCTCGGACATTGACGACGTGATCGTTATGACCGCCGAGGGCAAATACATCATCACCAAAGTCGGCGACAAGGCTTTCTTTGCAAAGAAAATCAAGTATATAGGGGTTTTCAACCGCGGCGACGAGCGCACCATCTACAACATCCTCTACCGCGACGGCAAGAACGGGGCCGTCATGATGAAACGTTGCGCCATTGTCGGCATCACGCGCGACAAGGAGTACGACATAACCAAAGGCTCCCCCCGCAGCGAAATCCTCTACATGAGCGTCAACCCCAACGGCGAGGCGGAGGTGCTGAAGGTCTACTTTAAGCCCCGCCCGCGGCTCAAAAAACTTATTGTCGACCTTGATTTCAGCACGCTGGCCATCAAAGGGCGGCAAAGTCAGGGCAATCTCTTCTCGCGCTACGCCATACACAAAATCGTGCTCAAAGAGAAGGGAGCCTCGACCCTCGGCGGGCAAAATATATGGTACGACGACGAGGTGCGAAGGCTCAACGCCGACGGTCGTGGCGAGCTGCTCGGCGAGTTCAAGGGCGACGACAAGATCATCGTCATGACCGCATCGTGTCGCTACTACATAACCGGTTACGACCTCGGACACCACTTTCCGGAGGACACGGCAAGGGTCGAGAAGTACGATCCCGACCGCATTTACTCGGCGGCGTACTACGACCCGGAGCAGAAGTTCTTCTACGTCAAGCGTTTCACCGCCGAGATCAGCGACCGGATGCAGAATTTCCTCGACGAGACAGGGGTTTGCACTCTCTCTGCGTTTTCGTCCTGCGGCGCGCCGCTGCTGGAGGTGACGTACAAGGGGGCCCACAGTCGCCGTCCGGTTGACACGATCGATGTTGTGGAGTTTATCGGCGTCAAGAGCCACCGCGCCAAAGGCAAGAGGGTGACCACCTATGAGGTTGGCACGTTGAGGTTTATAGAGCCGGAGCCCCCCGAGGAGGAGCCTGCCGACGACGGGGCGGAGATGGAGGCGGAGGTTGTCGATGCTGTTGAGACGGGGATTGTTGAGGAAGAGGCTGTCGATGCCGTCGGGCCGGAAGCAGGGCCCGAACCCGTCGAGGCTGTACCGGCGCCCGCACCTGTCGAACCTGCGCCAGAAACGGAGCCCGCCAAGCCAGCACCTGTCGAACCTGAACCCACTAAACCCGAACCTGAGCCAGCCAGGTCCGAACCGGCCCGCGCTCCCAGGCCGAAGGTAAAGCCGGAACCGGTTGCCGGGCCCGAACCTTTTGTGGAACCTGCTGCTGAAAGTCAGAAAACTTTTGTGGAACCGGTCGCTGCCGTCAAACCACAGCAGAAACCGGCCCAAAAGCCCGAACCGAAGCCCGAACCGGTTGCCGGGCCTGAACCCGAACCCGCGCCTGCGCCTAAGGACGAATGGCCGGAGGACGATCTGATTATCGAGCGGCCGAGTGGCGATGAGACGGAGCCGCCGGATTCGAAACAGCTAAATCTCTTTTAGCGAGATGGTTGTGTTTCTGATAGGCTTTATGGGCTGCGGCAAGAGCTATCTTGGGCGCACGCTGGCGGCCCGTTTGGGCTGGGAACTGGTCGACATGGACAGCGAGATCGAGCGTCGCTGCGGCATGAAGATCGCTGAAATCTTCGAGCGTCACGGCGAGGAGTATTTCCGCGAGCGCGAGCGCGAACTGCTGCATGAACTGTCTGAACGCAAGCGTGTTGTTGTCTCTGCCGGGGGCGGCGCGCCCGTCCACGGCGACAACATGGAGACCATGAACCGCGCCGGACTGACCATATACCTCAAAATGAGCCCGTCCAACCTCGCCAAAAGGCTCGAACGGGGCATGGACAAACGCCCGCTGATCAGGGACTTGACCCCCGGGCAGCTGTTGGCCTTTATCGAGACCCGCCTGCCGGAGCGCGAGCAGTGGTACGCGCGGGCCAAAGCTACCGTCGACTGCAATGGCGCCGACGCACAATATCTTGCAGGTCATGCTATTACACTTATCGAAAACTATGATATTACTGTTCA
The DNA here is from genome assembly GCA_031256675.1 of Rikenellaceae bacterium. GTDB lineage: Bacteria > Bacteroidota > Bacteroidia > Bacteroidales > Rikenellaceae > JAIRQC01. The sequence continues at coordinate 39,964 of JAIRQC010000107.1, read as the reverse complement.
GAAACGAAAATAGGATTTATGCCGTCGAGGCCGAGGGGCCGCTGTCGGACGAGGAGATCGCGCGGTTGGAGTGGCTCTTTTCGGGGGCGCGCTGCCTTGACCGCGGGGCTGTGCTGGAGGGGGATTTTGTCGGGCCGCGGCGCGAGATGGTCACCCCGTGGAGCACCAATGCCGTGGAAATAGCTCAAAATATGGGCATTAAAGGTGTGCGGCGCATCGAAGAGTTCCGGCCCGCTTCGGAGGTCGGCGGCAAGATCGATCCGATGCTCCAACGCTCCTGCACCACGATCGACGAGGAGATTTTCACCGTAAAGCGCGCTCCGGAGCCGGTGCGACATATCGAGGACATTGCGGAGTACAACCGCAGCGAGGGGCTGGCGTTGAGCGACGAAGAGATTGACTACCTGAACAGTGTGGCGACCAGGATGAGCCGCAGCCTCACCGACGGCGAGGTTTTCGGCTTCTCGCAGGTCAACTCCGAACACTGCCGCCACAAGATTTTCGGCGGAGAGTTCATTATCGACGGACAAAGCAGGGACGAGTCGCTTTTTTCGCTCATCAAAAAGACCACGGCAGCCAACAGGGGGCAGGTGGTCTCGGCATACAAGGATAACTGCGCGTTTCTGCAAGGGCCTGTTGTCGAGCAGTTTGCGCCGACGGAGCACGACCGCGCCGACTGGTTCGCGACGGAGGATTTCGAGAGCGTGATCTCCATCAAGGCCGAGACGCACAACTTTCCGACCACGGTCGAGCCATTCAACGGGGCGGCTACGGGCGCCGGCGGCGAGATCCGCGACCGCATCGCCGGCGGCAAGGGGGCCTTTCCTGTGGCGGGGACGGCCGTCTACATGACCTCCTACCCGCGCCTCGACGGAGGCCGCAGCTGGGAACGGAACGTCGCCCCGCGCAAGTGGCTCTACCAGAGCCCGGAAGAGATACTTGTCAAGGCGTCGAACGGGGCGTCGGACTTCGGCAACAAGTTCGGCCAGCCGCTGGTGTGCGGCTCGCTGATGACCTTCGAACACGCCGAGAACGGCAGGACGCACGGCTTCGACAAGGTGATAATGCTTGCAGGCGGAGTGGGTTACGGGCGCAGGGCCGACAGCCTGAAAGAGCTGCCGCAGCGGGGCGACAGGATTGTGTTGCTCGGCGGCGACAACTACCGCATCGGCATGGGCGGCGGGGCGGTGTCGAGCGTCGCGACGGGCGAGTATGCAGGGGCGATAGAGCTCAACGCCGTCCAGCGGTCGAATCCCGAGATGCAGAAGCGGGTCTACAACGCCATACGCGCTGTGAGCGAGGAACATAACAATCCCGTAGTCTCGATTCATGACCACGGCGCAGGGGGACACCTCAACTGCCTGAGCGAGCTGGTCGAGGCCACCGGAGGCCGTATCGCGCTCGACAAACTGCCCGTGGGCGACCCGACGCTCAGCGCGCGCGAGATCATCGGCAACGAGTCGCAGGAGCGTATGGGGTTGATAATGAAAGATGAAGACATTGAGCATCTGCGCCGCATAGCCGAGCGCGAGCGCGCCCCGATGTACGTGGTCGGCGAGGCGACGGGCGACGGGCGGTTCACCTTCGAGGATGGCCGCACGGGCGAGAGGCCGATCGACTGGCCGTTGCAGTACATGTTCGGCAATCCGCCGCGTACCGTTATGACGGACAGCCATTTGACGGAGAATTACGCCGCTCCGGAGTATGGCGGCGAGCTTGTAAAATACATCGAAGAGCTGCTCCAAATGGAGGGGGTAGCCTGCAAGGACTGGCTCACCAACAAGGTAGACCGCTCGGTGACGGGTCGCATCGCCATGCAGCAGTGCGCAGGGAGCGTGCAGTTGCCGCTGAACGACTGCGCTGTGGTTGCGCTTGATTATCAGGGTATTGTCGGCATAGCCACATCGCTTGGCGACGCTCCGGCGGCGGCACTGGTCGACGCGGCGCGCGGTTCGGTGCTGGCCATTGCGGAAAGCCTGACCAACATTGTCTTTGCACCTCTTACTCACGGACTTGCGGGGGTTTCGCTGAGCGCGAACTGGATGTGGCCCTGCAAGAACGCCGGCGAGGACGCGCGGCTCTACGACGCGGTGCAGAGCGCGAGCGACTTTGCTATCGCGCTGGGAATCAACATCCCCACAGGCAAAGACTCGCTGTCGATGACGCAAAAATATCCCGACGGCGCACAGGTTTACGCCCCCGGAACGGTGATCGTCACCGCCGCGGGTGGTGTATCCGACGTAAAAAAGGCCGTAAAGGCTTCGCTACGAGGCGTTTCCGGCGATATTATCTATGTCGATTTCAGCCTTTGCCCGTTCGACCTCGGCGGGAGCAGCTTTGCCCAGAGCCTCGGCGCGATCGGCGGCGCGACGCCGACGGTGGAGGACGCCACCTATTTTGCGCGCGCGTTCAACGCTGTGCAGCAGCTTATTAACGATGGCGCGGTTTTGGCGGGCCACGACGTTTCGAAAGGCGGCCTCGTGACCGCCCTGCTCGAAATGACCTTCGGCGACAACGAAAGCGGCGTCGAGGCCGACCTCGCTGCGCTCGGCGAGAGCGATGTGGTCCGCGCGCTGATGAGTGAAAAACCCGCCGTGCTGTTGCAGGTGACCGACGGGGCAGGGACGGTGGCGCGGCTCGCACAAAATGGCGTGCGCGCATATATTATAGGTAAGGTGAACGGCGCGCGCCGGTTTTCGGTGCGGTGCGGGGGCGTGGAGTTGCCGCTTGACACAGATCGCCTGCGAGACATATGGTACAGAACATCTTACCTGCTAGACCGTAAACAGAGCGGCGCACAAAAGGCCCTCGAACGCTACACGAACTATAAGGAACAGGAGTTGAAATTCCGCTTTCCAGCCTCGTTCACAGGCAGTTATGCGCAGTATGGCGTCGACCCGCGCCGCCGCGTCCGCAGCGGCCTCCGGGCGGCCATTATCCGCGAAAAGGGCAGCAACGGCGACCGCGAAATGGCGTGGATGATGCACCTTGCCGGGCTGGACGTCAAGGATATACACATGACCGACCTGGCCTGCGGGCGCGAGCGGCTGGACGATGTGAACCTCGTGGTTTTCGTCGGCGGCTTCTCAAACTCCGACGTGCTCAACTCCGCCAAGGGGTGGGCCGGCGCGTTCCTCTACAATCCCGCCGCCCGCGAGGCGCTGGAACGCTTCTTCGCCCGCCCCGACACCCTCTCGCTGGGGGTGTGCAACGGCTGCCAGCTGATGGTTGAACTGGGGCTGCTCACGCCGCATGACGAGCTGAAACCCAAGATGCTGCACAACGACAGCCACAAGTTCGAATCGGGCTTCGTCGGGGTTGACGTTCTGCCGCACGGCTCGGTGATGCTGGGCTCGCTGGCCGGTTCGTCGCTCGGCATATGGGTTGCGCATGGCGAGGGTAAATTTTCGCTCCCGTACCCTGCCGAACATTACAATATTGCGATGAGGTACAGCTACGCCGGCTACCCGGCGAACCCCAATGGCAGCGACCACGCCGTGGCTGCCATAGCCAGCGCCGACGGCCGACATCTGGCCATGATGCCGCACCTCGAAAGGGCGATAAAGCCCTGGAACTGGGCGTTCTATCCTCAGGGGCGGGCTACGGACGAGATCACACCGTGGATAGAGGCTTTCGTCAACGCCCGCAAGTGGATTTCCGACAAGCTGAAACGATGAATAACAATCCCATAGGCGTGCTCGATTCGGGCGTGGGCGGTCTGTCCGTCCTGCGCGAACTGCGCGCGCAGCTGCCCGCCGAGTCGCTCTATTACTATGGCGACGGGCTCAACTGCCCCTATGGCTCCAAACCGCTCTGGAAGGTGGAGAAATATGTAGACAAGGGGGTTCGGCAACTCAAAAAACACAGTATCAAGATGCTGGTGGTGGCCTGCAACTCCGGCACGGCGGCGGCAATAGATTTTCTGCGAAACAGATATGATTTTCCGATCGTCGGCATGGAGCCCGCCGTGAAGCCCGCCGCCATTGCAACCCGCAGCGGCGTGATCGGCGTGCTGGCCACGGCAAACACCCTGGCAGGCGAGCTGTATCGCACTACGGCAGCCCGCTATGCCGACAGAGTGCGGATCGTTCCATGCGTCGGCACGGGATTTGTGGAGTTGGTAGAGGGCGACCGCGAGGGCACGCCGGAGGCTTTGGAGGCTGTGCGGCGCGTCGTCGAACCGCTGCTCGAACGCGGGGCCGACCAGCTGGTGCTGGGCTGCACCCACTACCCGTTCCTCGCCGCCGACATTCGCGCGGTAATAGCCTCGCGCGCAGTCGATCTGGTCGACCCGGCTCCGGCCATCGTGCGTCGCGTGCGCTCGCTGCTCGAAGAGCACGACCTCGTTGCACAACCCGGCTACACGCCCCTCTACCGCTTTTTTACCGCCGCGGACGACCATTATCGCAAAATGCTCCGCCGAAAAAGCGGATTTTTCGACCAATAATTATTACCTTGCATGAAGTTATGGCAACAGCCGGAAAAAAAACAGTTGAGAAGGAGCAGAAGCGCGGGCTTACCGAGAACCAGCGGTGGGTCTATGGCTTTGTGCTGCTGTTTTTTGCGCTGTTCGTGCTGCTGGCCGTGGCGTCGTACTATTTTTCGTGGGCCAACGACCAGAGCCTCGTGCGCTGGGGCAATCTGTGGCAGCGTGGCGGCGGCGAGGTCGGCAATCTGGCGGGACGTCTGGGGGCGGTGGTGGCCGAACTGATCGTGGCGCAGGGTTTCGGCGCGTTTGGGCTGGCTATTCCGGTGACGCTTATCGTGCTATCCGTCAGGATTATGGGCTTGCGCCCGATGTTCCTGCGCAAATGGGTGAGGGTGACGCTGATAGTGATGATTCTGGGCTCGGTGTCCTTAGGGCTGGTTTTCGACGATTCATGGGAGATATTCGGTACGGGGCTTGGCGGCGCGCAGGGTATATTCGTGGCGGGATGGCTGCGTTCGTACCTCGGTTTTCTGGGCGTTGCGCTGCTGCTTGTGCTTTCGTGGGTGCTGCTGGCGGTCTACCTCAACCGCCGGACTATCAACACGGTCAACCGCGTCGGCCGCACTATCGCCGACAGGGGCGCAGCGGTCGGCAAGGGAGCTATCGACCTGATAAACAGACGCGAAGAAGATAAACAGCCTGAACGCCCAAAAAAACGCCCCGCGGCGGAGAAACCCGAACCCAGGCCCGAGCCCAAGCCCGCACGTGAACAGCCCGAATCTCAGGATGATATAGCTCCGTGGGAGGAGCGGCCTGTGCAACCGGCGCGGCAACGCGAGGAGCCGCAGCCGCCCGTGAAGGAGACCTTCGAGATCATCGACACGACGAAGCTGGTCGAGACGGGAACCTCACAGCATGAGGGGCTGGTCGTGGTGGAGACGGCACAGCAGGAGGGGGTGATAGAGGCGGGCAGCATAATAGATGAGAACGACGACCTGCACCGCGCCGAGCAGGAGGAGCTGCTCGACGACGACGACATAATGAGCCGCCCTTACGACCCGACGCTGACACTGAGGAGCTATCAACGTCCGCCGGTCGAAATACTTGAAGATCACAGCGTCGAGGTTGTCGTAACCGAAGAGGAGGTGCGCGAGAACCAGAACCAGATCAAGCGCACGCTCGAAAATTTCGGCATCCGCATCGACAAGACCAAGGCCACGGTCGGCCCGACGGTGACGCTCTACGAGATCGTCCCCGCCGCCGGTATCCGCATATCGAGGATCAAGAACCTCGAAGACGACATCGCGCTGTCGCTCTCTGCATTGGGTATCAGGATTATAGCCCCCATGCCCGGCAAGGGCACCATCGGCATCGAGGTGCCGAACAAGGACAAGAAGATCGTGTCGATGTACTCGGTCATCAAGTCGCCGCGATTTCAGGAGGCCGCCTACGAGTTGCCGGTCGTTCTGGGCAAGACCATACAGAACGAGACTTTCGTCATCGACCTGGCCAAAATGCCGCACCTTTTGGTGGCCGGAGCGACGGGGCAGGGCAAGTCCGTGGGATTGAACGCTATACTCGCCTCGCTACTGTACAAAAAGCACCCGGCCGAGATGAAACTGGTGCTCGTCGACCCCAAAAAGGTGGAGCTGACCCTCTACGAAAAGCTCGAAAAGCACTTTCTGGCCCGCATGGAGGGCGAACAGGAGTCCATCATCACCGACACCCACAAGGTGATCAACACCCTCAACTCGCTCTGCAAGGAGATGGACGCACGCTACGACCTGCTGCGCAAGGCCGAAGTACGTAACATCAAGGAATACAACGAGAAATATAAAAGCCGCCGCATCCACGACCCGCGCGTGCACCGCTTTTTACCTTATATTATAGTGGTGATCGACGAGTTCGCCGACATGATCATGACCGCCGGGCGCGAGATCGAAACCCCCATCGCCCGTCTGGCCCAGCTTGCCCGCGCCGTCGGCATCCATCTGGTCATCGCAACCCAGCGCCCAACCACCAACATCATCACCGGCGTCATCAAGGCCAACTTCCCCGCCCGCGTCGCTTTCCGCGTCTCGTCGATGATCGACTCGCGTACCATCATCGACCAGCCCGGCGCCAACCAGCTCATTGGCCGCGGCGACATGCTCGTTTCGACCGGCAACGACCTGGTCCGCGTCCAGTGCGCGTTTCTCGATACGCCTGAACTCGAACGGGTTATGGATTTCATAAGTCGTCAGAGGGGCTATCCTGAACCATATGAACTCCCGCGTTTCGAGGCCGACGGCGGCGACGGCGGCAAGGTGGTCGACCTCGACCAGACCGACCCCATGTTCGACGAAGTGGCGCGGTTCATAGTTCAGAATCAGCAGGGTTCCACGTCGGCAGTACAGCGCAGGTTCTCAATAGGTTACAACCGCGCCGGACGAATCATGGATCAAATCGAGGCCGCCGGAATAGTCGGCAAGGCCGAAGGCAGCAAACCCCGCGAAGTGCTCATATCCGACATGGGCTCGCTCGAGATGCTGTTGTCTAATTATTAAGGTATGAAGAGGTTACTTGTGATATTTTGCGCCGCTCTGGCCGCGGGACGGGCCATGGGGGACGAGCGGGCGAAGGCGACGCTCGACGGGATGGTCGCCGCCATAAAGAACATGGGAAGCTACGAGGTGAGCTTTACGGTGGGCGCCGGCCAGTGGGGGCCGGATGTGGGGTCGTATGTGGTGAGCGGAGAGAAATACTCGCTGAAAATGAGCGCAGGGGAGATATTTTCGGACGGAAAGGCGCGCTATGAGGTTAATCGCAACGACAAAATGGTCAGCATATCGAAACCGGACGGCGACGGACACTCGATGTTCTCGAACCCGGCGCGGGCGTTCGACTTTCTGGACGGTACCTTCTCGCAGGCTTTTGCGGGCGAGGCCAAACGTAACGGGGCGAACTGCAACAGGATCAGGCTGACGGCAAAAGATGGCAGCCTGATGACGGTCGAGTTGTATGTCGACAAAAACAGTTCGCTGCCGGTGGAGGTGAGCTACCGGATGGATGACGGGGGCGTTGCCGTGACGGTGAACGTCAAGTCGGTGAAGGCGGTGGGCCGGCCCGACCCTGCGCGCTTCCGCTTCGAACGGAAAAACTACCCCGGCTACGAAGTGGTGGATTTCAGATAACTCCCGGCCCGCAGAGGGCGCAGAGGGCGCAGGAACGAACACGGACGGCAACGGCGCATGATGTACGGGCAGTAGGCGGCGCAGGGTCACGGGCGCACTGGTTGTAGGTGGAACAAGGTTACGGCCCGCAGAGGGCGCAGGGGTGAACACGGACGGCAACGGCGCAGGATGCACGGGCAGTAGGCGGCGCAGAGTTATGGCTTGCAGGCGGCTTTCTGGACGGAACGTTCTCGCAGGCTTTTGCGGGCGAGGCCAGGCAGGGGGCGTCGGGCGACGGGAGCGGCCTTTCGCCGCCGCAGACTGTCGGTTTTGCGAGGCAAGGCAGGCCGGAATTTATGAAAAAACGATATTTTTTTTGCAGTTGGCAAAAAAAAGCGTAAATTAGCACGTTTTAAGGATTATTCAGGCAAATGCAGGAAGGACAGGAAAAAATCGAAGAACGGATCATAAGGATCAATATCGAGGAGGAGATGAAAAGCGCCTACATCGACTATTCGATGTCGGTGATAGTTTCGCGCGCGTTGCCCGATGTGCGGGACGGGATGAAACCCGTTCACCGTCGCATCCTCTACGATATGAGCAACGAGTTGAACCTCTACTCGGACAAACCCCACCGCAAGTCGGCCCGTATCGTGGGCGACGTTCTGGGTAAGTTCCACCCCCACGGCGACAGCTCGGTCTACGAGGCGATGGTGCGCATGGCCCAGGAGTGGAGCCTGCGCTATCCGCTCGTGGACGGTCAGGGCAACTTCGGCTCGGTCGACGGCGACAGCCCCGCGGCCATGCGTTACACCGAGGCAAGGATGAAGAAGATCGCCGACGAGGTGATGGCCGACATCGAGAAGGACACGGTGGACTTCACCTTCAACTTCGACGACACGATCAAGGAGCCGACGGTGCTGCCGACGCGCATCCCGCTGCTGCTGGTCAACGGCGCATCGGGTATCGCCGTGGGTATGGCGACCAACATGCCGCCGCACAACCTCTCGGAGGTGATCGACGCCACGTGCGCATACATCGACGATCCGTCCATTGAGGTCGGAGAACTGCTGAAACATGTCAAGGCGCCCGACTTCCCGACGGGAGGTATCATATATGGTTACGAGGGGGTTCGGCAGGCGCTGGAGACGGGGCGCGGACGGGTGGTGATGCGCGCGCGCACACAGATCGAACACACCAAAAGCGGCCGCGAGTGCATCGTGGTGACCGAAATACCGTACATGGTCAACAAGGCCGAGATGATCAAGAAGATAGCCGACCTGATCAACGAAAAGAAGATCGACGGCATCTCCTACATCAACGACGAGAGCGACCGGCAGGGGATGCGCATCGTGATCATCCTCAAATCCGACGCCGTGGCCAACGTGGTGCTCAACACGCTGTACAAGTTCACGCCGTTGCAGAGTTCGTTTCCGGTGAACAACATCGCGCTGGTCAACGGACGGCCCAGACAGTTAAACCTCAAAGATCTGATCCGCTACTTCGTCGAACATCGCCACGATGTGGTGGTCCGCCGCACGCGCTTCGACCTGGCCGAGGCCGAGAAGCGCGCGCACATACTGGCAGGGCTGCTAATCGCCCTCGACCACATCGACGAGATCATCGCCATCATCCGCGGCAGCGAGACCCCCGATGCGGCCCGCACGTCGCTCATGGAGCGGTTCGCCCTGTCGGAGGTGCAGGCGTCGGCCATTATAGACATGAGGCTCAGGGCGTTGACAGGGCTGGAACGTAACAAGTTGCAGGCCGAGTACGATGAGTTGATGAAGCGCATCGCCTACTTCAACGAGGTGCTCGTAAGCACGGAGTTGCAGATGGGCATCATCAGGGACGAACTGCTCGAAATCAAGGCCAAGTATGGCGACGAGCGGCGCAGCGAGGTGGTTTTCAGCGCCGAGGAGTTCAACCCGGAGGATTTCTACGCCGACGAAGAGGTGGTGATCACCATCTCGCATATGGGCTACATCAAGCGCACCCCGCTGGCCGAATACCGCAGTCAGCATCGCGGCGGCATCGGGGCCAAAGGCAGCGCCATCCGCGACGAGGACTTCATCGAACACATCTACGTGGCCACGATGCACAACACGATGATGTTCTTCACCGAAAAGGGACGCTGTTTCTGGCTGAAAGTCTACGAGATACCCGAAGGGACGCGCTCGTCGAAGGGGCGCGCCATACAGAACGTCATCCAGATAGAGCCCGACGACAAGATTCGCGCCTACCTGAACGTCAAGAAGTTGACCGACAAGGAGTATATAGACAACAACAATATAATAATGGCCACGCGGGGCGGGGTGATCAAGAAGACCAAGCTCGAAGCCTACTCGCGCCCGCGCCAGAACGGCGTAAACGCCATCACCATCAAGGAGGGCGACCGGCTCATCGGCGCGGCCCTCACCAGCGGCAACGCCGAGGTGCTGCTGGGTATGCTGGGCGGCAAGGCCAATAGGTTTAACGAGCAGAAGGTAAGGCAGATAGGTCGCACCGGAGCGGGCGTTCGGGGGGTGACGGTGCCCGAAGGCGACGAGGTGATAGGGATGGTGTGCATAGAGCCGGAGGACAAGAGCGACATACTTGTGCTCTCGGAGAACGGTTACGGCAAGCGCACCGCCCTAGACGACTACCGCATCACTAACCGCGGCGGCAAGGGGGTGAAAACCATACAGATAACCGAAAAAACAGGCAACCTCATCTCCATGCAGGCCGTCACCGACGACTGCGACCTGATGATCATCAACCGCAGCGGCATCACAATACGCACCGACGTATCGAGCATCCGCGTCGCCGGCAGGGCCACCCAGGGGGTCAGGATCATCAACCTGCGCGCCGGCGACTCAATAGCTTCGGTAGTCGTAGCGCCCAAAAGCGACGAAGAAGAGGGCGAGGCGGTCAATGGCGAGGCGACGGCAGAGGAGTAGGGGATAAAATTTAGCGATATGGAATTGCTGAATAAGTTGGAGATAGAAAATTTCAGGGGATTCGATTCCCTTGAAATTGACGGACTGTCGAAGCTGAACCTCTTTGTGGGCAAAAACAATTCAGGGAAGACTTCCGTCCTCGAAGCATTGTTTCTGGTCTTCGGCATGTCCAATCCTACCGGCCCACACAGTATTAATGCACTAAGGGGGATGTCTGCCAATGTAATGCAACAAGGCTCTAATTTTGTGTTATCGCCCCAATCAAGCAAACAGTTTGCATATCTGTTCTATAATTTGAAACATGATAATAAGCCTCGCTTCAAAGCAATATTTACCGATAAAACGGAACGGGAGCTTGAACTTAAAGCGCTCTGCAAACAGGATTCATTAAGTGATTTAACTACAATGACCCCTGCTTCTTTGCGTGAAATAAATGGAATCGGGTTGGATTTCAGCATAAAAAAAACGAATACGAAACGACAGTCATATTCCAGTTCTTTTGTTATTAGAAAATCAGAAATTATTACTAATATCACAAAAGGATACACAGAGGAATTACATACCAAGTTTATTCCATCTAATGTGACAGATAATAACGCATTATCCCAATATGCCGAAACAAACGGTCAAGCGCAAAGGAGAACAGCCTATTATCGAGGCATTGAAAGCATTCGACAGCAATATAGATGACGTTAAGACATTGAATGACGGCATATATTTCAGTATAAAGGGGATAGATGATCTTGTGCCGAGCAATATTATGGGCGACGGACTTCGCCGTTTTCTTAATATTGTCACAGCAGTATATGAGCGCCAGAACTCCTTTCTGCTGATAGACGAGATTGAGAACGGGCTGCACCATACCGCCTACAAGCAGCTATGGAAGAGTTTGCTCTATTTTGTAGAGCGAAATGATGTGCAACTTTTCATCACTACTCATAATATCGAAACGCTGGGCTCGCTCAAATCGACGCTGGAAGAGGAAAATTTTAAGTTGATGCGCGAATTATGCAAGGTTTTTGCCATAGCCAAAATCGCCGAGGCAGAATATAAATCATACCGCTATTCCTTTGAGGAGTTCCGCACGGCGATCGACAACGACATAGAGTTGAGGTGACTATGGCAAACTCTTTATATATTCTTGCCGAAGGCGAGGGCGACAAGAGGTTTCTCGAAGATTATATAAACCAGATGGCTCTTCATGCGAGTGTTGAGATACAACAGACGGGAGGGTGGACGAACCTCAAAAACATGCAAAGCACCATCGAACGGAAAAAGGGTGACGGGAAAAAGGTTCTGGTGATTTTTGACGCCGATACGCCGGACAATGAAGGCGGTTTTGTTAAAAGAAAGAAAGAGATTGAGGATTGCAAACTGCCGTTAGATGGGGTTTTTCTGCTGCCGGACAATGGAAGCGACGGCATGTTGGAAGACCTGCTCGAAAAGGTTATCAATCCGGACAATAAATTTGTTTTTGATTGTTGGTCGAAGTACGAAAAACCTGTCTGAAAGAATCTGCAAGCAGAAAAAACAGAACACTCACCATGCCGGCCAGGAAATCAAAGATATATGTTTATCTTGAGGTTTTATTGGGGAAAACAGGGAAAGAAAAAGACAAGGTGAAAGACCGCAACAGGGATTTTACGAATAGTGATCATTGGAATTTGAACGCCGAGGCTTTGACGCCGCTAAGGGAATTTCTGATAAAATACATATAATAACAACTTAATCATTTACGGCTATGAAACGGTCATTGGTTTTGTCGGCCCTGTTTGCGATGGGATGGGGCGGGGTAATGTGCCAGACTGCGAGCTACAAGCTCGACGAGGAAGGGTTGAACAAGAAGATAGCGAAGTCGGATGCGGCGATCGCCGACGTCAAGAAAAACGCCAAACCGGCGACGTGGATCGACCGAGGCAATCTTTTTGTCGACGTCTACAACGCCCCGATCAAGGGGCTGTATGTCAATCAGATGGAGCTCGAAGCCGAGTTGCTGTTCGGCAAGTCGGCCAGACAGACCAGGACGATCGGCAAGACGACCTACGAATTGAGGCAGTACCCCTACTTCGAGGCCTACATGGAGAAAACGGATAGTAAAGAGGCGAATAGAAGGGTGCTGTTCTGGGAGCAGACCAAATTTGTCGACCGCGAGGCGCTCGAAAAGTCGGTAGCGGCGTTCGACAAGGCCTATGAACTGGACATGGCCAAAAGCGGCGCCAAAGTCAAGGCGGGCCTGATGCAGGTGGCGGAACTCTACAAACAGGAGGGATACAACTACTTCAGCCTCAACAAGTATGCCGAAGCGTCGGCGTCGTTCGGCAAGGCTTTCGACGTGCAGCGCAATCCGGCTGTGGGCGTAGTGGATACCACATCGGCCTACAATGCGGGCCAGCTGGCGACCTACGCCAACGAGTACGAACGCGGGGCAAGGTATCTCAAAGCGGTCTACGACTTGGGCGACTACAACAACGGCGACACCTATTACTTCCTCTATTTCTGCTACTTCAACCTCAACAAGTATGCCGAGGCCAAGACGCTGCTGCTCGAAGGGTTGAGCAAATATCCGTCGAAGAACGAGATTGTCGAGGGGCTGCTCAACGTCTACATCAAGACCGGCGAAGACCCGTCGGAGATCATACCCCTTGTGCAGAAGGCCATCGACGCCGACCCCAAGAATCCGGTGCTGTGGGATGGTCTGGGCCGTGTGTACGACAAGCTCAACGATCCGGGCAAGGCTTCGGAGGCATTCGTGAAAGTGGTGGAACTGCTGCCGGATAACTACGACGCCAACTTCAACCTCGGCCTGCTGCGCACCAAAGAGGGCGACGTACTCAACAAGGATTTCGCCGCGACCGACTTCGGTACGTCGCAAAAAGAGTATGAAGCCGCCCTGAGCAACGTTCAGGACCATTATCAAAGCGCGATAGCGCCCCTCGAAAGGGCCCACGAACTTAACCCGAAAGAGGTGACGCCGGTAGAAATGATCGTCAACATCTTAGCCCGTCTGCGCAAGCGTCCCGGAATGCAGGAAAAATACGACAAGTACAAACTGATCCTCGACGAACTCGCCCCCGCCCAATAAGCAGGGCGGAGAAGGACGGAGAGTGGCGAAGAGTAGCGAAGAGGGGCGAAGATGACGGCGGCTACGGTTTGAGTTGCGGCGGGGCGACGGTTGGAGCTTGCAGCCATGCATCGAGGGGCTTCGCATGAAGCGGCAATAGCTGAAGCTGACGGAAAGGTGGAGGCGGTCTCAAAAGCCTGATTTTCCGTCTGCCGCAGGCTTGTACGCCGGATTGCCGCGCTCGGTTCCAACGGAGGAGGGGATTGCCTGCGGCTTCCTCGCGCTATTTCGGCATAGTCCGCAGGCGGCTGCTGTTCTCGCTTCGGGCCCCGGCAGCGACCATGCCCACGACTGTTGGCTGCTTCGGGCTTACTTCCCCGCGACGACGGGGACGGATTGCGGCGCTGTTGAAAATCAATACCTTTAAGTTGCTATCGTTCAAAAGACTGCCCCTCAAAGGCAGTCTTTTTTTGCATTTCGACTGCGAAAAGTCATAAAAGATAGCTATTTTTGTGTCGTTATGGCAGAGGGAGAAGATCGGATCATAAGGCAGATCGCCGAACGCGATTATCAGTACGGTTTCACGACCGATATTGCGACGGAGTTGATCCCGCGGGGGATCGACGAGGAGGTCGTGCGGCTAATCTCGCGCAAGAAGGGCGAACCGCAGTGGATGACCGACTACCGACTGGCGGCTTATGCGCACTGGCGAGGGACAGAGACGCCAACGTGGGCGCACCTGGATATCCCGCCGATTGATTTTCAGGATATTATATATTACGCCGCACCCCGTACCGCGCCCAAATATGGCAGCATGGAGGAGGTAGACCCTGAGTTGTTGAAGACTTTCGACAAGCTGGGGATACCGCTGGAGGAGCGTATGGCGCTGGCGGGCGTGGCGGTGGACGCGGTGATGGATTCGGTGTCGGTCAAGACGACATTCAAGGAGATGCTGGCCGAAAAGGGGATCGTTTTTTGCTCGATGAGCGAGGCGCTGCGCGACCACAGCGAGCTGGTACGCAGATATTTGGGCAGCGTGGTGCCCTATACCGACAACTTTTTTGCCGCGCTGAATGCCGCGGTGTTCTCGGACGGCTCGTTCTGCTATATCCCGCCGGGGGTGCGCTGCCCGATGGAGTTGAGCACCTATTTTCGCATCAACGCCGCGGGGACGGGACAGTTCGAACGGACTCTGATCGTGGCCGACGAGGGGGCTTACGTGAGCTACCTGGAGGGTTGCACGGCCCCGCGACGCGATGAGAACCAGCTACATGCGGCCGTGGTGGAGATTGTGGCGATGAAGGACGCCGAGGTGAAATATTCGACCGTGCAGAACTGGTATCCCGGCGACCGCGAGGGACGGGGCGGGGTGTATAACTTCGTGACTAAGAGAGGGTTGTGCAAGGGCGAAAACTCGCGCCTGTCGTGGACGCAGGTCGAGACGGGCTCGGCCGTCACGTGGAAATATCCGAGCTGCGTGCTGCTGGGCGACAACTCGTCGGGGGAGTTCTACTCGGTGGCGCTGACCAACAACTACCAGCAGGCCGACACCGGCACCAAGATGGTTCACCTCGGGCGCAACACCCGCAGCCGCATCGTCTCGAAAGGCATCTCGGCGGGCCACAGCAACAACAGTTACAGGGGTTTGGTGCGTGTGGCGAAGCGGGCCGACGGGGCGCGCAACTACTCGCAGTGCGACTCGCTGATCATCGGCTCCAAATGCGGCGCCCACACCTTTCCGACGCTCGACGTCAATAATCCGACGGCGGTGGTCGAACACGAGGCCACCACCTCTAGGATCGGCGAGGAGCAACTCTTCTACTGCAACCAGCGCGGCATGTCGACCGAAGACGCTGTGGGGCTGATAGTTAACGGTTACGCCCGTGACGTGCTCAACAAACTACCGATGGAGTTCGCCGTCGAGGCGCAGAAACTGCTCTCGCTAAGCCTCGAAGGCAGCGTGGGGTAAAAATTGAAGAATATGCTGGAAATCAGAGATCTGCATGCGTCGGTCGAAGGGCGCGAGATATTGCGGGGCATTGACCTGTCGGTGCGGGCGGGCGAGGTGCATGCCATCATGGGGCCTAACGGCTCGGGCAAGAGCACGTTAGCCTCGGTGCTGGCCGGAAATGAGCGTTTCGAGGTGACCCGCGGCGAGGCGACGTTCCTCGGGCGTAACATCTTCGAAATGAGCATAGAGGAGCGCGCGCGGGCCGGACTGTTCCTCGGATTTCAATATCCGGTTGAAATACCCGGGGTCACGATGGCCAACTTTATGAAGTTTGCCGTCAACGAAAAACGTAAGTATCAGGGACTTGACCCGCTGCCGGCGGGCGATTTCCTGCGGATGATGCGCGAGCGCGCCGCTATCGTCGAACTCGACCAGAAAATGACCTCGCGCGCTGTAAACGAGGGCTTTTCGGGCGGCGAGAAGAAGAAGAACGAGATTTTTCAGATGGCGATGCTCGAACCGCTGCTCGCCCTGCTCGACGAAACCGACAGCGGCCTCGACATCGACGCGCTGCGAGTGGTGGCGACCGGGGTGACGAGGCTGCGCACGCCGCAAAACGCCACGGTGGTTATCACCCACTATCAGAGGCTGTTAGACTACATTGTGCCCGACTATGTCCATGTGCTTTACAACGGACGGATCATCCACACCGGCGACCGCTCGCTGGCCCTTCGTCTCGAGGAACAGGGCTACGACCGGCTGATCGCCGAGCAGGCGTAACCATATGAGTATGACTATCGAACAGCGATATGCCGAACTTTATGCCGCCACGGCCGAACGCATCGGCCGCGGGTTTCCGTTCTCGGTCAACTCGCGCCGGCGGCAGATGCTCGACGATTTTCTCCTGTGCGGCGTCCCCGACACGCGCGAGGAACGCTATCGCTACACCGACATGCGACGGACTTTCGGACGCGCGCTCCACGTCGCCCTGCCCGACGAGGGCCATTTCGGGAGCGGCGCGCCGTTCGGGCTGCGCAACGGCTATTGCGTTGACGAAGACCGACTCGACGTGGCCGACAACGGCGTTATAATCGGCAGCCTGAGGGCCGCGTCGGTCGATTACGAGCAGATCGTGCTCGATCATTACAACAGCATGGCCGCCAACAAGGCCGACGCTTTGACTGCCCTCAACAGCGCTTTTGCGCCGGACGGAGCGATAGTATATGTACCTGATAATGTGGCGGCAGGAAGTATTTCGGTCGAGTTAGACTACGACAGTCGCTACCCCGATGCGCTGATATTTTCGCGCCTGCTGGTCATCGTCGGGCGCGGCGGCAGCGCGGAGGTCAGCGTGAGCTATCGTTGCCGCGAGGGCTACGGCATGGTGGTCGACCATGTGACGGAGGTCGTCGCCGGAGAGGATTCACATCTGACCATCAGTGAATTGCACGACTTCTCCGACAACTGTACGGCCATTCTGAACGGCTACTCCCGCGTGGCCGCCGCCGGAAAACTCGACCGCATTTTCGTATCTCTCGGCGGCGAGGCATTACGCGCTGATTATCACTGCGATCTGGTCGGCGGCGGCGCACAGGGCGCACTCTACGGCCTCTTCATCACCGGCAAGGCTGAAAAGGTCGACATATACACCGCGACCAATCATCTCGTGCCCGACGGCAGCAGCTATCAGATGGTCAAGGGGCTCGCATCTGGCTCATCCACAGGCGTTTTCTCCGGACGAATATACATCGCCCCCGACGCAGGCGGCGCCTCGGCCGAACAGCACAGCCGTAACATAACCCTCACCCCCGACGCACGCATCGTAACCGCCCCGCAACTTGAAATTTACGCCGAGGACGTTCGTTGCAGCCACGGCGCATCCGTCGGCCAACTTGACGACCAGGCCATCTACTACATGCGCCAGCGTGGCATCGACCACTCTACCGCCCGCCGCCTCCAAATCGCAGGGTTCATGAACGACATTGTCGCCCGTTGTTCCGACGAGCAGTTCTCCTCGCAACTTCACACGTTGATCGACAGCAAGATAGACGCTTTTTAGCCTCCTGAAAATGATTGATATAGATAAGATAAGGCTTGATTTTCCGATACTTGGGCGGGAGGTTCACGGGCGGCCGCTGGTCTATCTGGATAACGGGGCGACGGCGCAGAAACCGGCAAGCGTCATCGAGCGTATAAATCTGATGTACAGTGAGTTGAATGCAAATGTACATCGAGGGGTACATTTTTTGAGCCAAGAGTGCACCACGCTTTATGAGGCGGCGCGTGAGAATGTGCGGCGGCTGATCGGGGCCGAATCGCGCGAGGAGGTGATCTTTACGGCGGGGGCTACGGCGTCGCTGAACCTGGTGGCGCACAGCTTCGGGCGGCAGGCGCTCAGGGCGGGCGACAACGTGATTGTCAGCCAGATGGAGCACCATTCGAATATCGTTCCGTGGCAGCTGGCGTGCGAGATGACCGGCGCGACGATCCGCACGCTGCCATTCGACGAACAGGGAGCGTTGGAGATGGACAAACTGCCGGAACTGATCGACAACCGCACTAAAATAATCGCCATAACGCAGGCTTCCAACGTGTTGGGCACGCGCCCTGAGTTGCGGCGAATTATCGACATGGCCCACGCGCACGGCGCATGCGTTGTGGTGGACGGTTGTCAGGGGATAGTTCATGGAGGGGTGAATGTCAGTGAGTTAGGCTGCGATTTCTATGCCTTTTCGGCGCACAAACTTTACGGCCCGACCGGGGTCGGAGCGCTTTACGGCAAGCGCGAACTGCTGGAGCGGATGCCGCCGTTCATGGGGGGCGGCGACATGGTCGACACGGTCGAGATGGAGCGGAGCACGTATGCCGAGTTGCCGTTGAAGTTCGAGGCAGGGACGGCTAACTTCGTGGGAGCCATAGGTTTGTCGGAGGCGATCGACTATCTGCGCCGTCTCGAACCGTCCGAAATCGAGGCTCACGAGCGGCTGCTGCTCGCGCGCGCCACCGAGCGGTTGACGGCCATTCCAGGCGTCAGGATTTACGGCACGACTCCCGACAAGTGCGCCATCGTCTCGTTCAATGTCGAGGGGGTGCATCATTACGACATCGGCATGATACTCGACAAGTTAGGCGTCGCCATCCGCACAGGGACCCACTGTGCGAGCCCCACAATGGCGCGTTACGGCGTCGAAGGGATGTGTCGCGCCTCGTTTGCGCTGTATAATACTGAGGATGAGGTTGATGCGCTGATCGACGCGATCGAAAAGGCCATCAGGATGCTGCGCAGATAAAACATTGATATTATGCCATTTATCGTACTCGAAGGGCTCGATGGGGCTGGGAAATCGACACAGGTCGGGTTGCTGCGTGCAATGCTCGAAGGGCGCGGCGTGGCCACGGAATATATTCACTTCCCGCGTTTCGACGCCCCTGTTTATGGAGAGCTGATTGCCAGATTCTTACGCGGCGACCTCGGCACGATCGACGAGGTCAACCCCTACCTCGTCGCGCTGATCTTCGCCTGCGACCGCGCAGACGCCGCCCCGTCCATGCGCCGCTCGCTCGACGAAGACAAGTGGCTTATCGTCGACCGTTACGTCTACTCCAACATCGGCTACCAGTGCGCAAAACTCCCTCCAGCCGAACGCAATGCACTGAAAAACTGGATACTGCAACTCGAATTTGACCACAACCGCCTGCCCCGTCCCGACCTGAGCCTGTTCCTCGACGTACCATTTGAGTTCGTTGCCGACCGCCTCACCGCCGCCCGTCAGGGTGACGACCGGGACTACCTCAAAGGTTCGACGGATATTCATGAAGCGTCGCTCGATCTGCAACGCACAGTCCGTCAGGTATATACCCAAGCCGCCGCTCTCGACCCCCGAATGAAGGTCGTCGACTGCTCAACCCCCTGTGGCCGGATCGCCACACCGGAGGTAATCTTCTCACGCATATTAAGTTACATCAATAAAGAACTGCCAGGAGGCGCGTAATGGAAAAAATGAAAAAGATATTGCTATCGGCCTGCCGGATTGTGCTGGGGGCGACGTTTTGTTTTTCGGGTTTTATGAAGATCGTCGACCCGTGGGGTGGGGCGTTCAAGCTGGGGGAGTATTTTTCGGCTTTCGGGATAGAGCGACTCTCGGCAACGACGCTGCCGCTGGCGGTTGTGCTTGCCGCTGTGGAGCTTACGCTCGGGGCGTCGCTGCTGCTGGGGCTGCGTAAATGGCTGATTGCAGGCGCGACGCTGCTGTTTATGGCGTTTTTCACGCTGCTGACGCTATATTCGGCTGTTTTTGAACCTGTTGGCGACTGCGGATGCTTTGGCGACGCTGTGAAACTGACCTCGTGGCAGACGTTTGCCAAGAACCTGATACTGTTGCCGATGGCGTGGGCGACGTTCCGTTCCGCGCCGCGTGAACGAAAGCGGGATGCGCACTATGTGGCTGCGCTGCTGATGCTTGGCTGCTCGATTGGGATTTTTGCGATCAGACACCTGCCGCTGATAGATTTTTTACCCTATAAGGTTGGCACAGACTTGATTGAGGCGCGCAATAACCCGCCTCAGAGTGGCGAGACCGAGACGACGCTCATCTACCGCGACCGCTCGTCGGGCCGCACGCAGGAGTTCGCACTCAGCGACACGACGTGGTACGACACCGTGCGCTGGGAGTATGTCGACACACGTATCGTGTTCAAAGAGAGGCAGAAAAGCATCGACGCCTCCGAGTTCAACATCTTCACCCCCTTCGATGGCGACCTCACCGACTCGCTGCTATTTGACGGACGGCCCACCACGTTGCTGTGCGTTACGGAGCTCGACCGGATTGCGCCGCGTTGCCGCCGGAGACTGGCGCGCGCCGCTGCCGAAGCCTCCGAAAATGGCGATAACGTACTGTGTATCACCACTACGCCTATCACCGCCTCGACCCGCCTGACCCTCGACCAGCAAAGCTACCCCTGCGCCAATATCGACGGCACGCTGCTCAAAACCCTGCTCCGCGCACGGGTGGGCATCGTGCGCATCGCCCACGGGACAATCGTGGCAAAACGCTCGTGTACAGATATTTGAGCAGGGATCAAAACAACTGCTACCGACGCGCCAGACAGGAGCGTAACGCCGTGATTCGAGATTTTGGAAACCCGCAGGAGATAAAAAAAGCGCAGGGTATAAGCCGGGTTCTGTAACCCTCTGTTCGCCGCACCCGAAGGCGCGGCGAAAGCGGGTCCCTTGTCATTTATCTACGACGACGGTCTCCCGCCGCCTGCGTTAGCGACCTACCCCCCGACAATGGACGAGCAGCCCTTGAATGCCGGTATACTTGGTCTTGCAACCCGCCAGAGGTACGGCTGTCGACATCGCTGCCGACACGGTGGGCCCTTACCCCGCCTTTTCACCCTTACCGGACGCGCGGCCCGGCGGTCGTTCTCTGTTACCCTTGCTATCCCCTCTCGAAGATCTTCCCGTTAGGAAGGGCGGCGCTCTGCGTTGCCCGGACTTTCCTCCCCCCTGTGACGGGCGGCGACAAAGCCCCTGCGCTGCGACAAAGGTACGCATTTTATCGACGGCGCGCAACGATTATCACAGGATGATAGGCGAGGGTGATATTTTCTCTGTTTATGGCGCGATAACGGGCGTCGAACTCTTGCAGGGAGCCTTTCGTCCAGTTTGAGCTGCCGGCGCCGCCGACCCCCGTGGCCTTGATGTGGCGCAAAACGTCGACGGGCGTGCCGAACGTCAGCGAAACGACGTACTCTTTGAGCGTCAGGACGTTATATCCGGCTTCGGCGGCTAATTCGGCGAGTTCGGAGGCGGAGTGGTAGCTCAACCCCCGACCGGCGGCGGCGCGCACTTCGCGGAAATTTTCGGGGCCGAAGGTGGAGAGGGCGAGCAACCCTCCGGAGCGTGTGGCGGCGGCGCACCGACGCAGAAAATAGGGCAGATCGTCAAACCACTGCACGGTCGATGCCGAGGCGACAAGGTCCAATCCGTCAGGCAGTTGCAGGGCCTCGGCATCGCCCGCAAGGAACGTGCAGCAGGGAGGCATGCGCTCGCAAGCCCTGGCTGTCAGGTCGTTAAGCCACCAGCGTGCTTGCGGGAAGAGGGCCGTCAAATGGCGGGTGAGCATTCCGGTGCCGACGCCTATTTCGACGGCGCGCTCGACGTGCGGGTTCAGCGCGGCGAGCTCATCGGCGAGGCGGCGGCAGACGTCGCGCTGAACCCCGGCCTGACGGTCGTAGCTGCTCATGGCAGCCTCGAAGCGGCGTTTTATTATCGTTTTATCCACTCTTCGATTGCGGTTGCCTCGGCGAAAGGGTAGTGGGGCAGAGGGCGTATCTCGGCGCGCGAACCCCAGTAATTCAACAGGTTGGCCTGAGGGAATATAACGTCTCGCTCGCCGACGATAGCCGCGTCCCACCGTATGGCGGGCGTGTATGGCTGCGCGGAGGCCTCGATCAGCGCGGAGAGTTCGTCGGCGCAGGCCTTCGGGTCGCGGACGGGCAGGAGAGGTTCGAAACGGCTGTATGCCTCGCCCATCGAGCGACGGTAAAACTCCTCCATGCCGCCCTCGATGCTCCTGAGCGTCAGCTTCATGCGCCTCAGTCCAAGACCGTGGCGATCGTCGGCTGGCAGCGGCGAACCGCACAGGGCCACCGCTTTTTCAAACTCCACACCCGCAAACAGACGCTCTGCCGCCCAAACCCCGAAACTCCACGCAAACAGGTATTTATGCTCATAATCGCCCGTCCCGACGGCTGAAAGTTCGCGATAATCGCTTATGGTCATAACGCTACACCCTGCGGGGCGGATATGCTCCACAAATCTGTGGTCGGCGGCCCAGCCGAGCGCAAAGACCGCCAGCGTCCCCGCTCCGGGTTGCTCTATTCGATGGACTTCCATATATCTTTGAATTTCAGCACATCGTCCTCGCTCAATGCGGCGTTCAGACTTACGCGGATGCGCGCCTTGCCGCGCGGAACGGTCGGATAGCGTATTGCGCCGGCCCAGAAGCCGTTGTCGCGCAGTAAGCGGGCGGCTTCAAGCGCGCGGGCGTTGTCGTAACACATCAGGGGGACGATCTGCGTTGCCTCGCGCCTGCAGTTTTCGCCGCGGTCGGTAAGCAGGGCCGCGAGCCGTTGCAGGTGGCTTCGGCGCATGTCGAAACTCGACATGCGCCGAAGCAGAAAGTCGCTCCAAGCGAGGCTGAGCGGCGGCAGTGCGGTGGAGAAGATCAGTGTGCGCATTCGGTTGACAAGCAGCTCTTTGACCGGAGCGTCGCACACGACGAACGCCCCGCACGAGGCCATCGCCTTGCCAAGCGTGGCGACCATTACATCCGGCTCGACTCCGCATTCACGGCAATATCCCAGCCCGTCGCCGCGAACGCCAAAGGCATGGGCCTCATCTACATACAGCCGAAAACCGTAGCGACGGCGCAGCGCGTCGAGTTCGCCGAGAGGGGCCAGATCGCCGTCCATGCTGAACAGCGACTCGGTGACCACCCATACCCGCCCGCCGCCGTTAGCCGTTAGCCGTGAGCTGTGAGCCGTGAGCCGTGAACCGTTAGCCGCCTGCCGCGAGCCTCCTGTCTGATGTGAGCCTCCTGCCTGCTGCCTGCTGTCGCCTGCCTGCTGTGAGCCGCCTGCCGCGAACAACAGCCGTTCGAGATGGGCCATATCGTTGTGATTAAAGCGTTTCCACTCCGCGTCGCACAGCCTTAGTCCGTCGATAATGCTTGCGTGGACATACTTGTCGGCCAGGATCAGGTCGCCTTTCGCGGTCAGGGCGGGCAGCGCGCCGCTGTTGGCTGCATAGCCGCTTCCAAGCACCAGCGCATGGCGGCCAAACATTTGAGCGACAGTATTTTCGAGCCTGTCGTAATGTGGAGAATTGCCGGTGACGAGGCGCGACGAGGGGTTGCTCATCAGGAAAGCGTCGGTCTCGAGTTGCTCGAAAAATTCCCGTTGCAGCGACAGCTCCGACGACAGGCCGAGGTAGTCGTTCGACGAGAAATTACGGTAGGCGTGCCCCTCGTGCGACAGCGATGCGCCACGGCTCTCTACCGTGGTGAGCGTGCGATAGTTATCCTCCCTGAGGATCCCATCCAGTATCTCCTGCGGCCAACTCATGCGACAAAGATCCTTTCGCCGGCGAGCCCCGTCAACTCCCTTATCGCGCGCTCTCCCTCAGGGCCGACCGCAACGGAGAACTCGTTGACAAACATTGCGATATGCTGCCGCGTGACGCTCTGTGACAGCTCCTGCGCGTGCGTTCGGACGAACTCCGCCGAGGCCTCCGGATGCGCACGGGCGTACAGCACGCTTTCGCGAACCAGCTCGTCCACAGTGCGTTGCACCTCGACAAGCAGACTGCGCCGCACCACGATCGCCCCTAACGGCAGAGGCAGCCCAGTGCGCCGCTCCCACTCCGCCCCGAGGTCGGCAGCCAACCGTAAACCCCTGTCGGCGAAGGTGAAACGCCCTTCGTGGATCAACACGCCGGCATCGACCTCGCCCCGCGCCACTGCATCGGCAATCTCCGAGAAAAGCAGGCACGGTTTGTTCGTGATATGCGGATATAGCCTGTTCATCAGACTGTTAGCCGTCGTATGCAGCCCCGGTACCGCCACTCGCAGCGGCTGCGAAAGATCGACTTCGCCGCGGGCCACCACCAGCGGGCCGTTGCCCCGTCCCAGCGCAGCCCCGCCATGCAGCAGCGCATAACGGTCGGTCGTCAGCGGCAATATCGCGCAGCTGATCTTGCAGACGTCCGCCTCGCCCGCCACAGCCCGCCGGTTGAGCTGCTCAATGTCCTCGAAACCGGTCTCGAACGTCAACCCGCGAAGATCTATCCGCCCCCCC
Source organism: Rikenellaceae bacterium (assembly GCA_031256675.1). Lineage (GTDB taxonomy): Bacteria > Bacteroidota > Bacteroidia > Bacteroidales > Rikenellaceae > JAIRQC01. The sequence goes on along the minus strand of JAIRQC010000107.1, from coordinate 15,570 downwards.
GCCAGCGCGTCGAACATGAACGTGTCGTTCGGGCATGGCGATATGTCAAGCCTCAATCGCATTCAACAGTTTTTTTAGCTCCTGCCCCAAAATCGCTATCGCCTCCTCGACCCGCCAGTTCTCGCGCGGCTCGGCGACGATGTTGGAGATGGCGCGCAACTCCACAAACCGCACTCCCGCGTCGAGACAGAGGGCAAAAAAGGCCGCCCCCTCCATATTTTCGATCTGTGCGCCGCCGCCCGCAAATGACGCTCCCACTGATGCACCCTCCTCTGCGAATGACGCTCCCGCCGCGGATGCGCGCTCCCTCACGAATGGCGCCCCTGCCGCGCTGACGCTGTTGCTTGCGACCCGCCGGAATCCGACGCCGGCAACGTATGGACAGCGATACTCCCTGACGAACAGCGGGTTGAATATCCCGTTGCGGAATGTCCCCACGTCGGCCGTGCACTCGGTTTCGACCAGTACGGACTGCCCGACCTCGAGTCCCGAACCCGCGTAAGCCCCTGCTATTCCGGCCAGTATCAGCGAACGTGCCCCCTCGCGCAACAGCCTGGCAACGGTTGCGGCCATCTCGACAGGCCCCACGCCGCCCACGACCGCCTCCAGCCCGACCGCTCCCAGTCCGGCGGCCTCCTGCGCAGTAGGCGCGACGATCGCCACCTCACTCATGGCCGACGCGGTAAGCCTTCTGCACCCCCTTGATTTTCAACAGGGAGTAGACCGTCAGGTCGATTATGTTCTTGCCGGTCACCTCGATGTTGATCATGCCGGAGATGGAGCCGCGCTCGGTGGGGGCGAGGTTGAACGAGCGGATGTTGAGTTTCAACTCGCGGGTGATGGTCTCGGTGATGTTGCCCACGACGCCCGGAATGTCGTCCGCCGCCACGAATATCGTTGCACGGAAAGCCCAGCCGGCCGCCCCGCTGCGCCAGCGCGCGTCGATAACACGGTAAGGATAACGCTCTTGCAGCCGCATGGCGTTGGGACAGTCGGCGCGGTGGACAGTCACCCCGGCGTTGACCGTCACGAAGCCGAAAATGCGGTCGCCGTAAATCGGATTGCAGCACTTGCCCATCTTGTAGTCGATGCCGCCCAACCCCTCCTCGATCACGAGCGCGTCGCTACTCTCCTCTTTTGCAGGCGTTTGCGTAGTGCGGGGCTTGGGCGGGAGGGGTTGCGGCGTTTCGCCCGGGTTTGTGAGGATGTCTTTGAGGTTGGCAACGTCGATGCGCCCCTCGACGATCTGGCCGTAGAGCTCGATGCCGCGCTTGATTTTGAAGCGACGGCAGAGCATGGTCACGGCGTCGTCGACCGAAATACCTAATTTCCAGTTCTTTATTTTGCGTTCAAGCTCCTCGCGCCCGAGGTTTGCCGCTTTGGCCTGCTCCTCGCGGATGTAGGTGCGGATCTTGTTGCGCGCCTTGCCCGTGACGACGATGTTGAGCCAGTCGAGCTTTGGTTTCTGGTTTTTGGAGGTGAGTATCTCGACGATGTCGCCGTTGTGCAGCTCCTCCTTGATCGGGACGTTGCGCTGGTTGACCCGCCCGCCGACGCACTGCGCGCCGAGGTTGGTGTGGATGTCGAAGGCGAAGTCGAGCGCCGTCGCCCCCTTCGGCAGTTTGCGGATGTCGCCCCTGGGGGTGAAGACGAAGATCTCGTCGCTCGACAGCCGGCTGTCGATGGCGGGGGCGTCAAGGCTTTCGGGGCCGTGTTCGAGCAGGTCGCGCAACACGCCGAGCCACTCCTCGCTGCCCATACCTCCCTGACGCACACCTTTGTAACGCCAGTGTGCCGCGATGCCGCGCTCGGCCACTGCATCCATCCGTTCGGTGCGAATCTGTATCTCCGCCCACCGCCCTTCGCGCGTGACGACCGTCGTGTGCAGCGACTCGTAGCCGTTGGATTTCGGGATCGAGATCCAGTCGCGCGTCCGCTCCGTGTTGGGTGTATAGAGGTCTGTCACAGCCGCATACACCCCCCAGCACAGGCTCTTTTCCTGCTCCGGCTGACAGTAGATGATGATGCGGATGGCAAAGATGTCGAAAATGTCATCGAAAGGCAGCCCCGTGCGCCGCATCTTGCTCCAAATGGAGTAGATCGACTTGGTGCGGCCCTTGACGCTATACTTTATGTTGCTCTCTTTCAGTCGTTTCTCTATCGGGCCGAGGAACTCCGCGATGAACCGTTCGCGCTCTCCGGCGCTCTCGGCCAGCTTGGTCGAGATCAGGCTGTAGCTCTCCGGTTCGAGGTAGCGCAGCGAGATGTCCTCCAGCTCGCTCTTCACAGGGTAAAGCCCCAACTTGTGGGCGATGCCGGCGTAGAGGTTGATGCTCTCCCAGCTCTTTTTCAGCTGTTTTTCGCGCGGGAACATCGACAGCGAGCGCATCACCTCCAACCTGTCGGCCAGTTTGATCAGTATCACCCGCGGGTCGGTGGCATAGCTGACTATCAGGTCGCGGAAATTGCCCGCCTGCTCCTGCGACACCTTCGCATCGACCTCCGAAATGTTGCAGAGCCCCTCAATAATGCCCGCGCACTCGGCCCCGTACAGCTGTCCGACCTCCGTCGCCGTCGTCTTGCCCAGCCTGACCGCGTCGTGCATCAGCGTCGAGATGGTCGAGTTGCGCCCCAGCCCGATCTCCGTGATCACGATGCGCGCCGTGGCGACGCTGTGTTCGATAAGCGGCCTGTCGTCGTAGCGTTTATGACCATTCAGGTACTCCGTCGCCCGCTCCAGCGCATTGAGGACCATCGCCGCGCTCTCACTGCTGAAATACTCCCCGACTATCCGTCTGAACCCATCCATCCCCACGAATTTTCTGCAAAGTTAATCTTTTCTCCGCTTTTTCCCCGAACTCTTACCTTATGATATGGCGAAAAAATATACCTTTGTAAAAATTAGCTTTACATGAACAGGACGATAATATTTCGGGCGTTCGGGCGGCTGAACGAGAAGCGGCGGCTGAGCGTTCGCGACGGGCATACGGACAAGGAGCTGTGGCACATATATTTGAGCCCGCTCAATATTGTTTCGGCCTCGCTGGCCCTGCTGCTGGTGGTGCTGGTGGCGGTGGCGACGCTGGTGGCCTACACGTCGATCCTCGATTTTATTCCGGGCTATCCGGGCAACCGCTCGCGCGAGACGCTGATAGCCAACATCATGCGGCTCGACTCCTTGGAGCGGAGGCTGAGTTCGTTGCAGGTTTACAGCGATAACATGTCGCTGATCCTCGACGGGAAGATCCCCACGACGCGCGGCGTTGCGCAGAGCTCCGATTCGGCTAAATTTGCGCGGGACAACATCGTCAGGCCCAGCAGGGAGGATTCGCTGCTCAGGGCGGCCATCGAGAGCGGATCGCTGTTCTCGCTGCCGACGCGGGCGGCTAAAAGCATGAACGTCACGGCGAAAACCCGGTTCGTGGCCCCGATCAAAGGAGTGCTGTCGTCGCGTTTCAACCCGAAGGAGAACCGCTACGGGGTCGAGATCGCCTCGGCGGCCAACCAGCAGGTGGTGGCGGTGGCCGACGGCACGGTGGCGTTGTCGATCTGGACGCCGAACGACGGGGCGTTGATAATGGTGCAGCACGTCGACAACATGCTGTCCATCTACCGCCGCAGTTCGACTGCGCTCAAAACCACCGGAGCAATGGTAAAGGCGGGCGAAGTACTGGGCTACACCGGCGAAGGCGCTACCGGGGGGGCATTCGAGTTCGAGTTGTGGAAAAGCGGGCTGCCTGTCGACCCGGAGAGTTATATCGTCTTCTGATGCAGCGGCTTGCAATCCTGGGCTCCACCGGCTCCATCGGACGGCAGACGCTCGACGTGGTGCGGGCCTTTCCCGACAGGTTCGAGGCGACGACGCTCACGGCGGCCTCCAACTGGGAACTCCTTGTGCGTCAGGCGGCTGAATTTCGTCCCGACAGCGTGGTCATTGCCCGGCGCGAACTTTACGGCCGCGTCGCCGAGGCTTTGGAGGGGCTCGACGTAAAGGTTTATGCCGGCGAGGAGGCCATCGAGCAGGTGGTGCGCGGCGAGGCTGTCGACACGGTGGTCAATGCGCTGGTGGGTTACGCCGGTCTGGCGCCGACGCTGAGCGCGGTGGAGGCGGGCAGGAAGCTGGCGCTGGCCAACAAGGAGAGCCTCGTGGTGGCGGGCGAGCTGGTGATGCGGCGGGCGATGGAGCGCGGCGCGCCCATAATCCCGGTCGACTCGGAACATTCGGCCATCTTTCAGTCGCTCGTCGGCGAACGCAGCCCGATCGAAAAACTTATCCTCACCGCCTCCGGAGGGCCGTTCCTGCGCGCGTCGGCAGAAGATATGGCCCGCGCGACAATCGACGACGCACTGCGCCACCCGCGCTGGTCGATGGGGGCTAGGATAACCGTCGACTCGGCCACGATGCTCAACAAGGGCTTCGAGGTGATAGAGGCGCGATGGCTCTTCGGCGTTGAGGCGCGGCGCATCGAGGTGGTCGTCCACCCGCAGTCGATAGTCCACTCGCTGGTCGAGTTTGCCGACAGCGCGCTCAAAGCCCAGCTCGGCACGCCCGACATGCACCTGCCCATACAGTACGCGCTTACCTTTCCCGACCGGCTGCCCATAGCCGGCGAAAAGTTCAGCTTCGTCGACCATCCCTCGCTCACATTCGAGCGTCCCGACCTCGAACGGTTCCCCCTGCTCGAGGTCGCTTACGACGTTCTCGCCCGCGGCGGCAACGCGGCTTGCATCCTGAACGCCGCAGGCGAAACCGCCGTCGAGGCATTCCTCGCCGGACGCATAAGTTTTCCCCGCATAACGGAGGTCATCACGGAGGTTCTCGCCCGCGCAACATTCATCCCGAACCCCACCGTCGACGATTACCGTCAATCGAACTCCGAAGCGAAAAACATCGCCGGACAGCTATCGGGCTTCACTTCGGCTTTTTGAGAAAATCAGGTCTCGTGGCATGAAAAACAGATTGTTAGAGAGATTCCTGCGGTATGTGGCCGTAGATACGCGGAGCGATCCGGCAAGCGAAAGCTGTCCGTCGACGCCGGGGCAGGCGCATTTTTTGCGGATGCTGGCCGGGGAGTTGCGGGAGCTGGGGGCGGAGGATGTGACGATGGATGGTTTCGGGTATGTTACGGCGACGCTGCCGACGACGAAAGGATGTGAAAACGATGCTGTTGTGGCGTTCCTGGCCCATGTCGATACGAGCCCCGACGAGCCGGGGGCGGACGTGCGCCCGCAGGTGATCGAGAATTATGACGGGGGCGATATTCGGCTGGGCGAGCTGACAATGCGCGCGGCGGACTATCCTGAACTCGCACTGTGCAAGGGACATACGCTGGTGACTACCGACGGGCGGACGCTGCTCGGGGCGGACGACAAGGCGGGGGTGGCTGTCATCGTGACGGCGGCGGAGGAGCTCCTGCGCAATCCGTCGAGGCGTCACGGCGCTGTACGTGTGGCGTTTACGCCGGACGAGGAGATAGGGCGTGGGGTCGACCGCTTCGATGTGGCCGCTTTCGGGGCCGACTATGGCTATACGGTGGATGGCGGCGCGGAGGGAGAGCTTGAATATGAGAATTTTAACGCCGCCGTGGCCCGCATTGTCGTCACGGGCCGCAATATGCACCCCGGCACGGCCAAAGGACGGATGATCAATGCGTTACTCGTTGCGCACGAGTTTGTTGCAATGCTCCCGCCCGACGAACGGCCCGAAACCACCGAGGGGCGCGAGGGTTTTTTCCACCTGACCGAACTGCGCGGCGACGTGGGACGGGCGGAGCTCGAATACATCCTGCGCGACCACTGCGCCGAACGGTTCGAGGCCCGAAAAGAACTTCTCGCGCAGATCGCAGGGCGGATTAACGAACGTTACGGCCCGCAAACCGTCGCGCTGACCGTTAAGGATCAGTATCTTAACATGAGGCCGGTCGTAGAAAAGCGTCCGGAGGTCATCGCCCGCGCGCAGCGGGCCATGCGGCAGGCCGGTGTGACGCCGGTGATCAAACCCATTCGCGGCGGTACGGACGGCGCGCGGCTCTCGCACATGGGGCTGCCGTGCCCGAATATCTTCACCGGCGGGGCCAATTTCCACAGCCGTTACGAATACTGCTCGCTCGACACGATGGCCCGCGCGGTGGGAACAGTGCTGAATATTGCGTCGGAAACTTCCGATTACCAGTCGATAGTCGGTTTTCCAACTGAAGCGAGGTAGGCGTTGGCCTGCGAGAAGTGGCGGCAGCCCATGAAACCGCGGTGGGCCGAGAGCGGCGAGGGGTGCACCGTCCGCAGCACGCAGTTGCGCGAGGGGTCGATGATGGCCCCCTTGTTCTGCGCATACGAACCCCACAGCATGTAAACCACCTCCTTCTTGTGAGTTGCGATGGCGCGAATGATTGCGTCGGTGAACTGCTCCCACCCGCGTCCGGCGTGCGAGGCGGCCTCTCCTGCGCGAACGGTCAGCACGGCGTTCAGCAGCAGCACCCCCTGTTCGGCCCAGCGGTCGAGGTTGCCGCTCGCGGGGATCGGCTTGCCGAGGTCGTCGTGTATCTCCTTGAAAATGTTCTGCAAAGAGGGCGGGAACGCCACCCCGTCGCCAACCGAGAAGCACAACCCGTTGGCCTGCCCCGGCCCGTGATAGGGATCCTGACCGATGACAACCACCCGCACGTCGTCGAAACGGCACTTGTCGAGCGCGCGAAAAATATTGTTCCCGCGCGGATAAACCCGCCCAGAAGCATACTCCGTGCGCACAAAATCGGTCAGAAAAACAAAATACTCCTTCGAAAACTCCTCTCTCAGAAGCTCTTTCCAGTCCGAGGCTAAACTTACGTCCATGTCGATAATGTTTTATGTTGGCGCGGGCTTTTAGCCTGCGTATTTTTTCATGACTCCAAGCTCTGAGCGTGACGGTTTTCAGTCCACAGCCAGCGCAGGAAACACAGGAAGCGTTGGGAGCCTCGGGAGCTTGGGGGCGTCGGGAGCTTTGGGCGACCGGAGCCGCCCTGCGCCGGTGGCTGCGGGCTGCCGACGCCTCCTTGCAAGGCAGGAAAACTGTCTCGTGACTCACTTCCCCCTGCGGAATCACCCCCTTGCCAACTCACTCCCCCTTGCGGCCACTCCTGCGGAACCACCTCCTTGCCAACTTATTTCCCCCGTCGGCCACTCCTGCGGAACTACCTCCTTGCGGCCACCCATGCAGGGTCACCTTTCCGGCTCACTCCACCTCCCACTCGCTTGGGCCGTCCTTGCGGTCTTTGACGCGGACGCCTATGGCTGCGAGGGCGTTGCGGATCCTGTCGGAGGCGGCCCAGTCGCGCGCGGCCTTAGCTTCGGAACGCACCTCAAGGATCATCTCGACCAGCGGGGCTACAAGGTTGTCCGCCCCGGAGGCCTTTTCGTCGCGCAGCCCCAGAATGTCGAAAACTATCCGCTCGACCAGCTCGGTAAGCCGCTCGAGGTCGGCAGCCGTGATGCGCTGCATCCCCTCGTGGAGCTGGTTGATCGTGCGCACCCAGTCGAACAGGGCCGAGATGACCATCGGCGAGTTCAGGTCGTCGTCCATCGCCTCGGCGTAACTCCGTTCGAGTTCGCCCACGTCGACCGAGGAGTCGTCCGACGGCGTGATCTTTCGCAGCGTCGCCACCCCCTTCATAAGCCTGTCGAGCCCCCGCTCGGCCCCCTGCAACGCCTCGTTCGAGAAGTCGAGCGTGCTGCGGTAGTGGGCCTGCAAGATGAAAAAACGGATGGTCATCGGCGAATATGGCTGGGCCAGAAGCGGATGGCTGCCGGTGAAAAGTTCGTCGAGCGTGATGAAATTGCCGAGCGACTTGCCCATTTTCTGGCCGTCGATGGTGATCATGTTGTTGTGCATCCAGTAACGCGCCGCCTGGTGGCCCGACGCGGCGACGCTCTGCGCTATCTCGCACTCGTGATGCGGGAACATGAGATCCATCCCCCCGCCGTGGATGTCGAACCGCTCGCCCAGATACTTGACGCTCATGGCCGAACACTCCAAATGCCACCCGGGGAAGCCGACGCTCCACGGCGAGGGCCAGCGCATGATATGTTCCGGCGCAGCCCGTTTCCACAGCGCAAAATCGTATGGCGACCGTTTGTCGCCGCCCCCGTCGAGCGTTCGCGTGCCGGTACGCATTTCGTCGAGCATCCGTCCCGACAGTACGCCGTATTTATGGCGTTTGTCGTAGGCCTCGACGTCGAAATATACCGACCCGTTGCTCTCGTAGGCCAGCCCGGCAGCCAGGATTCTCTTTATGAGTTCTATCTGCTCGATGATATGGCCCGACGCGCGCGGCTCGATCGAGGGAGACAGCGTTCCCAGCCGTTCCATAGCTTTGTGGTAGCGTTCTGTATAGCAGTGTGCCACCTCCATCGGCTCCAGCTGTTCGAGGCGGGCTTTTCTGGCCAGTTTGTCCTCGCCCTCGTCGGCGTCGTTCTCGAGGTGGCCCACGTCGGTGACGTTGCGCACGTAGCGCACCTTGCAGCCCTGCGAGCGCAGGTAGCGGAACAGCAGGTCGAAGGTCACGGCGGGGCGGGCATGGCCCAGGTGCGGATCGCCGTAAACCGTCGGCCCGCAGACATATATCCCCACAAAGGGCGGGGCAAGCGGCTCAAAACGCTCCTTCGCACGGGAAAGGGTGTTGTAGATGTGGAGGTTGATGGTCATAATTAAATATGTGTTTCGATTAAATACCTTGTCGTTGCCCGTAGCCGGCGGAGGCTGCCTGACCGCAGGCGCAAAAGCAGCCCTCCGCTGGGGGCGGCTACGGGCTGCCGGCCTCTTCGAGGCCGAAAAGTGAAACTGTGAAATATTTCAAACATTGTTCAACTATGACTACGTTTATTTTTCATTTAGAGGCAACACGGTGTCGTTTAAGATGGCCTCTTGAAAATTTGTATTTATATTTTTAGAATTGTCAAGATTACATTTGTTCAAAGTTGTTCCTGCAAAACAACAACACTCTAAAATCGCATTACCCCAAGTACAACACTCCTCCAAAGTCGCTCCCATAAAATTACACTTGTTCAACATCGTTTTCGCAAACCCACATTTTATCAAAGTTGTTCCAACAAACTTACATTCATTTAATTCCGTCTCATAAAAATAACATTTCTTCAAATTACACCTGCTAAAACAAGTATTATTCAAGGAGAGGTTCATGAATTTGCAATTTATAAACGTCCCGAACGACAAGTCCGCCGGAAAGTCCTTATAGACGCTCTCCTTGCCGTTATAAGGCCTGAACAGATAGTCTATCAGGGCCTGTATGATTACAGGGCACTTGTCGGGGGTGGTATCGAAGTCTATTCCCTCATAAAGTTTTGCGGAATTCTCGCGAAGGAAACTGCAAAACAGGTTGTGCACCACCCTGGTGTACTCGCGGTTCCCGACAGCTATCTGGTGCAGGGCGTGTATGCCGCCCTGCACGACCGTTGCATTGTCGCTGCCCAAGTGTCCCACGGCGTTGTTGAAACGGGTATCCACATTGCCCTTTTCCATCGTTCGCACCCGCCTCGCGCTGTAATAGAGCGCAATGAGCGCCCCTATGCCTCCGACAACCGTCAGGCAGACCTTGAACAACTCGCCCTGTCCCGCCTTGCCCGCTCCGAAAAACCTGCTCAGATCGACATAGTAAACGACAAGCATTACAAGGCCGCCGACAGTGACCAATGCACTCAACCACCACCGTTTTTTGCCGCCCCATATTTTACGCCATGCGCTCATTATCCCACAAAAATACAAAATATAGCCGTAAACAAGGCGGGAATCTAACTTATTTTCCTAAATTTGTCGCTAAATACAAAACGAGAGTACATGAGCTATTTCAAGAAACACGATTTGCTTTGGGGTTGGGTCGCCTTTGCGGTGGCGGCGGTGACCTATATACTGACGATGGAGCCTTCGACGAGCCTGTGGGACTGCGCCGAATTTGTCGCCACCAGCTACAAACTCGAAGTGGGCCACCCCCCCGGCGCGCCGCTGTTCATGATGATCGGACGACTGTTCGCCATGCTCGCCCCCGCGCCGCAGTATGTGGGGCTGATGATCAACCTCATGTCGTCGCTGTGCAGCGCGTTCTGCATCCTGTTCCTCTTCTGGACCATTACCCACCTGGGCCGCCGGATATGCGAAAAACGTGGCATGGAGCTCACCACGGGCCGCACGCTTGCCATCATGGGGGCGGGAATGGTCGGCTCGCTGGCCTATACCTTTTCGGACACCTTCTGGTTCTCGGCCGTCGAGGGTGAGGTCTATGCCATGTCGTCGCTCATGACGGCGATCGTGGTGTGGGCGATGCTCAAATGGGAAGAGGTGGCCGAGAAGCCGCACTCCATCCGCTGGCTGGTGCTGATAGCCTACATGATGGGGCTCTCAACGGGCATACATATCCTTAACCTGCTCTGTATCCCTGCGCTGGTGTTCGTCTTCTACTTCAAGCGGGCGCAGAAGGTCACGGGCTGGGGGGTCGTCAAGGCCTCCGTCGCCGCAGGGGCCATACTCGTGGCGATCAACTATATACTCATACCCTATTCGATCTCCATCGGGGCGCTGTTCGACCGGATGTTCGTCAACGGCTTCGGCCTGCCCGTCAACAGCGGCATTACGTTCTACGTCTTTGCCGTCTTCGGCCTCTGCGCGTGGCTGATATGGTATACGCACCGCAAAAAGAAGGTCGTCGCCAATACGATAGTTCTGTGCGCCACCTTCATACTGCTCGGCTACGGGTCGTATGCCGCCGAGGTGATACGCGCTTCGGCCAACCCGCCTATGAACAGCAACAACCCGAGCAACCCCTACGCGCTGCTCCAGCTGCTCAACCGCGACCAGTACGGCAACCGCCCGCTGCTCTTCGGCCCCTGCTACTCTTCGCCCGCCATAGAGGCGAAAAATAGCGAAAGCTATTACCTCGGCGACGACGGCAGGTACAAGAGCATGAGCTATGTGTCCGGGGTGGAATATCCGCCCGAGTTCACCTTCTTCTTCCCCCGCATGTACTCCAACCGCGGCTCGCACCCGCAGGACTACCGGTCGTGGGGCAACGTTACGGGCGAGAAGATACCATTCGGCAAGGAGATGATCACCGTGCCCACCTTCGGCGAGAACATGCGCTACTTCATGGCCTACCAGCTCAACTTCATGTACTGGCGCTACTTCCTGTGGAACTTCGCCGGACGGCAGAGCGACGTGCAGTCCACCGGCGAGATCACCGACGGCAACTGGCTGTCGGGCGTCGGCCCCGTCGACGAACTGTTCCTCGGCCCGCAGGACAACATCCCGTCCGAAATGGCGGCCAACAAGGGGCGCAACGTCTACTTTTTCCTGCCGTTCATACTGGGGATCGTCGGGCTGCTCTACCAGCTCGACCGCGACAAACGCAACTTCACCGTCGTGGTGTGGCTCTTCTTCATGATGGGCGTCGCGCTGGTGCTCTACTTCAACACCACCCCCGGCGAGCCGCGCGAACGCGATTACGTCTACGCCGGATCGTTCTACGCCTTTGCCATATGGCTCGGTTTCGCCGTGATGTGGCTCTACGACCGGTTGTCGAAATGGTTCAAACGCGAGGGCGTTGCGATAGCCATTGCCGCCACGCTGATCTGCGGCGTAGCCCCGGCGCTCATGGGGTCGCAGAACTGGGACGACCACGACCGTTCGCGCCGCTACACCACGCGCGACCTCGGCTGGAACTACCTCCAGTCGACCCTGCCGAACTCCATCGTCATGAATTACGGCGACAACGACACCTTCCCCTTGTGGTACAACCAGGAGGTCGAGGGGGTGCGCAAGGACGTGCGTGTGATGAACATGAGCTACTTGGGCGCTAGCTGGTACATCGAAGAGATGGCCCAGACCTACAACGACTCCGCGCCCGTGCCGTTCTCGATCCCGCGCAACAAGTATATCAATGTCCACGACTACATCTATGTGGAGGACATAGCCGGCCGGCCGCTCGACATCCGCGTCGCAATGGAGTATGTCAAGAGCGAGGATCCCCGCACCAAAGCCCCTGTGAACGACCTGTTGGTCGACTTCATCCCCGCCAAGACGCTGCTCGTGCCGGTCAATAAGGCCAACGCCATCGCCAGCGGCATAGTCGACCCGCGCGACGCCGACATTGTCGAGGATACGCTGCGCCTGGCCATCTCCAAAGGCAACATCGACAAGAGCGAGCTGATGCTCCTTGACCTGCTGGCCAACTTCAACTGGAAACGGCCGCTGTATTTCACCCAGGTACACGCGCTCGCCGCGTTCGGACTGCGCGACTACCTGCAATTCGACGGCTACGCCTACCGGCTGGTGCCAATACGCACCCCCTACGCCTCGCCGCTGGAGGTCGGGCGTATAGATACTAAATATCTGTACAGCAGGCTGATGCCCGGTTCGGAGCACAGTTTCCGTTACGGCAACATCGCCGACGATCGCGTCTACGTCGACTACTTCATCCAGACCAATCACAACGCCGCCCAGTCGCGCAACGCATATGCCCGTCTGGCCTCGGCCCTGATCGACGAAGGCGACACCACCCGCGCCGTCGAGGTGCTCGACTACTGCGTCGAGACCATACCGTTCAGGCAGGTGCGCCACACTTACTCCCTAACCCTGCCCATTGTCGAGGCCTACTATAAGGCAGGGGCAGCCGGAGCGTCGGGGGCGTCGGCCCAGGGCGACCTTATACTCGACGACTATGCCCGTATACTGCGCGAGTACATAATTTATTACATGCGTTTCACCGGCAACAAGGAGAAGCTCGTCATGCCGGCGTTGCAGGACAAGCTCGCCATCCTCGAGTCGCTCTACAACGTCGCCGTGAAGTACCGCCGCGCCGACAAGGCCGACGAGATCGACAGGTTCTTCACCTCCATCGGCGTGAAATAGGCGCCCGACGGCTACGCTGCGTCGGGCGCAGCGCAGGAGAGAGCGGGTTAAGAAAAAAAGGAGGACTGTCGGGCGCGATGTTGAAAAATGTTTTTCAGAGTGAGGTTGTCGAGGCGGGGTGCGACGAGGCGGGCCGCGGGCCGCTGGCGGGGCCGCTGTTCGCGGCGGCGGTGATTCTGTCGACGGATTTTTTCCACCCGCTGCTCGACGACTCGAAACGCATGAGCGAACGCAATCGCGACATGCTGCGCGAGGTTATCGAACGCGAAGCTGTCGCATGGGCGGTGGAGGAGTTGTCGCCGGAGAGGATCGACGCGATAAACATACTGAACGCCTCGTTCGAAGCGATGGCCCTTGCCGCTGCGCGCCTCACGCCACGGCCAGGGCTGCTGCTGGTGGACGGCAACCGTTTCCGCACGACGCTCGACATTCCTTACCGCTGCATTGTGGGCGGCGACGGGCTCTACGCCAATATCGCCGCTGCATCGGTGCTCGCCAAGACCCACCGCGACCAGCGTATGCGTCAACTCGCTGAGCAGTACCCAGGTTACGGCTGGGAGCGCAACAAGGGTTACCCCACGCGCGAACACCGCAGGGCCGTCGCCACACTCGGCCTGACGCCACACCACCGCCGCACGTTTTGCCGCGATCCGCGCGAAGAACTGAATTTTTGACAACTTTTCGGATTATTTTTACTACTTTTGAAAAAATATTCATGAGACCGCCCGATGAACCGCTTCTATCTTGCCCCACTTTCGATGCTGTATGGTCTGGCGATCAGGGTCAGACATGCGCTGTTCGACTGGAAAATATTAAGGTCGCGGGAGTACGGCATTCCGGTGGTGTGCGTGGGGAACATTACGGTGGGGGGAACGGGTAAAACGCCCGTATGCGAGTACATTATAGATCTGCTGTCCAAAGAGTACGCCGTGGCGCTGCTCTCGCGGGGGTATGGCAGGCGGACGAAAGGCTATCTGGAGGTGCGGGCCGAGGCGTCGTACAGGGATACGGGCGACGAGCCCAAGCAGATAAAGCTCAAATTCCCGAATGTGGTCGTGGCGGTGTGCGAAGATCGGCGCGAGGGGATTAGGCGCATCCGCGAGGAACATCCGCAGGTGAACCTCATTGTGCTCGACGACGGATTCCAGCACCGCAGGGTCGAGGCTTGGGCCAACGTGGTGCTGATGGACTGGACGCGACCGATATACCACGACCACCTGCTGCCGTGGGGGAACCTGCGCGATGTGACCTCGCAACTCCACCGCGCCAATTTCGTCATCGTCACCAAGTGCCCGATCGAGTACACCCCATTGGAATTGAGGATAATAAAGAAGCACCTGGCGCTGTTCCCCTACCAGAGCATCCACTTTACGACCATGATCGACGGCGAACCTGTCGCGCTGTTCCGCGAGACCGTGCCGCAATTGTTGCCGAAGGGTGGCGACGTGATTGCGCTGGCGGGCATCGGTAACCCAAAACCGTTCGTGGCGCACCTCAAAAAGCGTTATAATGTGGTAGACAAGCTGCTCTTCGAGGACCATCACCCCTATCGCCGGAGCGACCTCGAGCGGATGAGGCAGGCGGTGGCCAAAGCGGGCGGCGTGGCGGCCATCGTCACCACCGAAAAGGACGCGGTCAAACTCATCAACCGCCGCAAGATCCCCGACGACATCGCAGGACGGTTGTACTATATGCCTGTAAATGTGAGCTTTCTCGACAGGCATGATGAAGTGAACTTCATAACCAAACTCAAACAGTATGTTAGGGAAAATCAAAAACACGGCCTCATTCATTCTTGAAAAGGCCGGCTTCAAGCCGCAGGTCGGCATCATCTTGGGCACCGGCCTGGGCTCGCTGGCCGACAGCATCGAGGTGCACGCCACGATCGACTATCACGACATACCGGATTTCCCCGTATCGACCGTCGAAGGCCATCGCGGACGTTTGATATTCGGCATGTTAGGCGGCAAACGGGTCGTCGCAATGCAGGGCCGGTTCCATTATTACGAGGGTTACGCCCCGTGGCAGGTGGTCTATCCGGTGCGGGTGATGAAGTTCCTCGGCATTGAAACGCTCTTTGTCTCCAACGCTGCCGGTGGCGTGGGCGACGGATTCCGCGTGGGCGACCTGATGGTCATCACCGACCACATTAACCTGATACCCAATCCGCTGGTCGGCCCGAACATAGCCGAGTTAGGGCCGCGGTTCCCCGACATGAGCGAAGCTTACGACCGTTCCCTGATAGCAAAAGCGGGTGAGATCGCCGCCCGCGAAGGGATCAGGCTCCAATACGGATGTTACGTCGGCGGCACCGGCCCGACGTTCGAAACCACAAAGGAATACGGTTACTTCAAAGCCATCGGCGGCGACGCGGTCGGCATGTCCACAACCCCCGAAGTCATCGCCGCCCGGCACATGAACATCCCCGTGTTCGGCGTCTCGGTGATTACAAACGTCGGCCTCGCAGGCGAAAAATCGACCCACGAAGAGGTACAGATCGAAGGCGCCCGCGCAGCGGTCAACATGACAAAACTGTTTATCGAAATGGTCGGGTCGCTGTAATTTTTTTGTTTTTCTGTGTTTTGAGGTCAATGTGCTAATATTTAGCATATTGGTCAGATGCGTGGCGAGAATGCTGTGCGGTTTGGAGGCATGTCCGGCTCACGCAAAGGCTGCATTTT
>JAIRQC010000102.1 GCA_031256675.1 Rikenellaceae bacterium | reverse complement strand
TTTGGAAAACGGCAGCAGCGACCGAACAGGCTCAAATACATCAATGTGGGGCTTGCGCTGCTGGTGGTCGTGTGGTACCTGACCGCCGAGTGGCTGCCTGTCGGGACGCGGGCGGGCTTTGGGCTCAACTTTATCTTTGTCGTGGCGGCCATAGGGATCATACTTGCCATTCTGTGGGCGCTGGTTGCATATTACGAGCGGATACTGCGCTGGTGCCTGGCCAACCGCCTGACGTTCATGGCCATACCGCTTGCGACGCTGGCCCTCGGCGCATGGATATGGAGCGGCATGGGGCGCGAGTTCATGCCGACGCTCGACGAGGGTTCGTTCCTGCTGATGCCCACCAGTATGCCCCATACGGGAATCGAACAGAACCTGAGGCTGATAGGGGCGGTGGACAGGCGGGTGGCCTCGATTCCGGAGGTCGAAACTACCGTCGGCAAGTGGGGACGCGTGAACTCCGCCCTCGACCCTGCCCCGGTGCAGATGTTCGAGAACACCATCAACTATCGCCCCGAATATATCCTTGACGCCAACGGACGGCGGATGCGCTTCAAGACCGATGCGAAGGGGGCTTTCCTGCTCCGAAGCGGCGCGACCTACAACCCTGCCGACGGCTTCCGCCTGCTTCCGCCCGACAGCCTGATACCGAGCGCCCGCGGCGAATATTTCCGTCAGTGGCGGCCCCACATACGCTCCACGGCGGACGTCTGGCAGGAGATCGTCGACGTGTCGCACATGCCGGGGCTGACCTCCTCGCCGCGGCTGCAACCCATCGAGGCGCGCCTGGTGATGCTCTCGACCGGAATGCGCGCGCCTATAGGGTTGAAGATCGCCGGCCCCGACCTCGAAAGCATCGAGAGGGCGGGGGCGACGCTCGAAGCGGCGTTAAAACGCTCGCCGTCGATCATACCCTCGACCGTCTTCTACGACCGCGCGGTGGGCGCCCCCTATATCGAGATCAGGCTCAACCGCAGGAACATGGCCCGCTATGGCGTTACGGTGGCCGACTTGCAGGAGATTATCGGCGCGGCGGTGGGCGGCATGACGCTCGCCACGACCGTCGAGGGGCGCGAACGCTTTCCCGTGCGGCTGCGCTACCCCCGCGAGCTGCGCGACGACCCCGAAGCCCTGGCGCGCATCATCGTCCCGACGGCCACAGGGGCCCAGGTTCCGCTGGGCGAGATGGCCGAGATCGAGTACACCCGTGGCGCGCAGATGATCCAGAGCGAAAACACCTTCCTGACGGGCTACATCATCTTCGACAGGCAGGAAGGACGGGCCGAGGTGGAGGTGGTGCGCGAGGCGGAGGAGCTGCTGCGCGCCGAGATCGCCTCGGGCGCGCTGCAGCTGCCGGACGCGGTATCGTACACCTTTGCAGGCAATTACGAGCAGCGACAGCGGGCCTCGCAACGTCTGCTGATCATTATCCCGCTCTGCCTGCTGGCCATCCTGCTGGTGTTGTATTTCCGTTTCCGCACCGTGACCGCCTCGCTGATACACTTTTCGGGGGTGTTCGTCGCCTTTGCCGGAGGATTTATCATGCTGTGGCTCTACGGGCAGCCGTGGTTCATGAATTTCTCGCTCGGCGGCGAGAATATCCGCGAACTGTTCCACATGCACCCTGTCAACCTGAGCATCGCCGTCTGGGTGGGCTTCATCGCGCTGTTCGGCGTGGCCACCAACGACGGCGTGCTGATGGGAACCTACATCCACGACACCTTCGCCCTGCGCAACCCGCGCACGAAGGAGGAGATCCGCGAGGCGGTGGTCTACGCAGGGCTAAGGCGCGTCCGGCCCGCGGCGATGACCACCGCCACAACCCTCATAGCCCTGCTGCCGGTGTTGACCTCGACCGGCAAGGGGGCCGACATTATGATCCCGATGGCCATCCCGACATTCGGCGGAATGCTGATCCAGAGCATGACGATGTTCGTCGTGCCGGCGCTGCAATGCTGGTGGAGGGAAAAACGCATAAAAGCATGAAAAAGCTTATAATCATCATATTGTGCCCGCTGTTCGCTTACGGGCAGACGGACTCGCTGGCGCGCTGGCTGGACGTTGCGGCGCGAAACAATCCGGGGGTGCAGGCCGCCCACACGTCGTGGCAGGCGGCATTGCAGCGGCTACCGCAGGCAGGGGCGTGGCAGGATCCGCAGTTCGACGCGGGGTTCTTTTTGCAGCCGATGATGCTCTCGGAGGGGCGGCAGGTGGCCGAATTTCGGCTGATGCAGATGTTCCCGTGGTTCGGCGCGCGCAAGGCCGCCCGCACGGAGGCCGAAAACATGGCGCAGATGGCCTTCGAACAGCTCCGCGAGGCTCGCGACGGGCTGTTTCTCGACGTTTATACACAGTGGTTCACGCTGTGCCGCCTGCGACGGCAGGAGATCTGTACCCGACGCAGCGTGGAGTTGCTCGCGCAGTTGGAGGAGCTGGCCATGAAGCGGTTCTCGACGGGCGGGGCGGCGAGCTCCTATACCGCCGCCGCCCCTTCGCCCTCCGGCGGCGGCACGGTTGCAATGAACGGTATGGCTGGCATGTCGTCGGCCTCGCCTGTTTCGCCTGCCTCGCCGTCCGGTATGCCGCCTGCCTTGCCGCAGCCGTCCCCGGCGGGAGCTATGCCGGCGATGGGCGCGGCAGGGGGAGGAATGTCGGAGGTATTGCGTATCAGGCTTGAAATAATTGAGTTGGAGAGCAGAGTCGAGGATCTGCTGTCGGAGACGGCGGCGGCAAAGGCGCGCTTCAACGCACTGCTGAACCGTGCTGCCGACGCCGAGGTGGTCGTGCCCGACACGCTGGCGCAGATCGCCTTCCGCCTCGACCTCGACACGGCGAGCGCGCAGATCGCCGCCCGCAACCCGATGATCGCCATGCTCGGCGCAGAGGCTGCCTCATATAAAGCCAAAGCGCAAATGGACAAGCGGATGAGTTACCCGATGTTCGGCGTGGGGCTGCAATACATGCTTATGAAAAAAACTGCGCCAGACCCGATGACCGTGGGCTCCAACCCAATGAACGGCAAGGACATGCTCATGCCGATGGCGTCGGTGAGCCTTCCCATTTTCCGCGGCAGGTACAGGGCGCAGCAGCGCGAGAACGCCCTGATGCAACAGTCCGCCCGCGAAAGGCAGGCCGACGCGCTGAACACCCTTACGGCGGAGCTCCACCGCCTCCGCCACGAACTCGACGGCGCATCGCGGCGCATCGCCCTCTACCGTCGGCAATCGGAGCTGGCGCGGACGACCTGTAATCTTGCCTTGCAGGAGTTTATCGCAGGACGCGGCCCTCTGTCCGATGCGATAGCCGTGCAGCGTCAACTGCTGAACTACGAACTCGAAACGGCGGTGGCCGTCGCCGCCTACAACACGATGGTCGCAAACATTCAAAAACTTGGAAGCTATGAAAACTAAAAGATATGTCGTTTACCCGGGCCTCCTCGTCGCGGGGATTCTCCTCGGCGCAGTGATATTCAATGGCGGCGGTCGCGAACCGCAGCACGAACACTCTGACAATGAGATCTGGACATGCTCCATGCACCCTCAGATCCGGCAGGCCGGGCCGGGCAAGTGCCCCATCTGCGCAATGGAGCTGATACCGCTGAAAAGCCCTGCCGGCACGACGCAAGCCGTCGACCCCGACGCGGTACAGCTCTCCGAGGAGGCCGTAGCGCTGGCCAACGTCCAAACCGCCGTCGTCAGCCGCGGTAAACCTGTGAAGGAGTTGCGGTTATACGGCACGATCAGGCCCGACGAACGGCGGCTGCGCTCGCTGACGGCCCATGTCGGCGGACGCATCGAGAGGCTTCTGGTCGGCACGGTCGGCGAGAGCGTCCGCGAGGGGCAGCCCATCGTCTCGCTCTACTCGCCCGAACTTCTTGCGGCGCAGCAGGAGTTGTTGGAAGCAGGGAAGTTGGAGGGCTCGCAACCCGCCCTGCTCGCCGCCGCCCGCGAGAAACTGCGGCTGTGGAAACTGTCCGACAGCCAGATCGAGGCCATCGAACGCTCGGGCAGCCCCGCGCCGACGGTCGACATAAGGGCAGGGGCGAGCGGTATTGTCGTCGCAAAGCGCGTGGAACAGGGCGATTACGTCGGTCAGGGTGGCGCGCTGTTCGACCTTGCCGACCTGTCGTCGGTGTGGGCGTTGTTCGAGGCTTACGAACCCGATCTGTCCTGCTTAAAGGTCGGGGACAGAGTAGAATACACGTTGCGGTCGCTGCCCGGGCGGACATTTTCGGGGCGCATATCCTTTATCGACCCGATGCTCGACCCCGTTTCGCGCACGGCCAAAGTCCGCGTCGAAACGCCCAATCCGCATGGCGACCTGAAGCCCGGGATGTACGCCGTGGCCGTTGTGCGCGCAGGGCTTAAACACAGCGGCGATGAGATCGTTATCCCGCGAAGCGCCGTATTGTGGACGGGACGGCGGTCGGTGGTTTACATCCGGCAGCCGGACGTGGGCGTGCCCACGTTCCGGCTGCGCGAGGTGGAACTCGGCCCGTCGCTGGGCGAGGAGTATGTGGTGTTGTCGGGCGTTGCGGAGGGCGAGCGGATCGTCTCCAGCGGGGCCTTCGCCGTCGACGCCAGCGCGCAGTTGGAGGGCAAGCCGAGCATGATGAACAGGCCCGCCGCAACGCCTGAGGCCGTCGCTTCGGAGGCCGCTGTCCCTGAGGTCGCCTCGGAGGTCGTCTCCACGGTCGGGCACGGGCACGCCATACTTACGGTTCAGGGGCTTTGCGACATGTGCAAGGTGCGCATCGAGAGGGCGGCGACAAGCGTCGCGGGGGTATCGTCGGCCATGTGGGACAGGAACGACAGGCAGTTGCATCTCGATTTCGACCCTGCCCGCACCTCGCCCGCCGCCGTCGGCCGCGCTGTCGCCGCCGCCGGCCACGACACAGACAAATACCGCGCCGACGACAGGGTTTACGACGCGCTGCCGGCCTGCTGCAAATATCGAAAGTAGGGAAAACTGTCATGCGGGCGGAGCGAAGCAATCCGGCGAGGCTATGGCGGATCGCTCCGCTCCGCCCGCAATGACGTTAGCAGGCTTTTGCGACCGGAAGTTGTCGATTCGAGGTTGATTATCATTAAAGTTACCTCTCACTGATATGTATCACAAAGTTTTTTGGGTTAAAATAAGTTGGATGCATATGTTCGATATTTCATCGGGTACATGATGCTTAATGAGCGTTTGATTCGTTTGTTGTTATAGTGGTCAATGTAGCTTTTCAGTTAGTATCGTAAGCGCTCCATTGAATGACACTGTTGCAAATATGATAATTCGGATCTTAACGATCCGTAAAAACTCTCCATCGCAGCGTTGTCCAGGCAATTACCACTGCGCAACATATTCTGCCGGATGCTATTTTCGCGTAGTCTGGCTCGATACTGTCGCATATGATATCGCCAATCCTATTTTTATGATTTATGCAAGCATTTAGACAAAAAAAGCAAAAAAGGTTAGCCAGAGAAAACATTGTTTTGCCTGTTTTTGCCTGTGGCATATAAGGTTCGTCGTGCTGACAGCAAACATCCTTGCGACTATCTTAGTCCGCGAAGCGTTTATTACAAGCATCTTGTTTTTACACTCGGCGACTTTGCGGTCACAGTATTCGCAAAGTTCGCCGTCTTTTTTTGTAAGGACGGAAACGGCTGCTGCATATGGCAGCCGTTTCATGTCTTTGCTTGCCCTGTGGGATAGCTTGTTTCCGGAGTGGATGCTTGTGTCGGAATCCCATGCAAACGGGGCGACATCGGCATGGCAGTTAAAACTTCGCGGATTGTCGAACTTCGTAAATGCCCCTTGCTCGATAATCATCGCCAGGGCGACGACCTTACCGACGCAGGGGATGGAGGTAAGAAGCTCCACCTGGCGGGCGAGCTGGTCGGAGCGGCAACAGACCCCGAACATCTTTCGTCCGACGGTTTCGACCAACTTGCTCCTATTGTTTCGTTAAAGTTCTTCGGCTGTCGCTATCATGACGACTGCGAGCGCAACAACTCGGACGAAGCAATTACGGCCTCGAAAAGTACTTGTGGATTAACGAACGTCAGCTCCTTAGCCGCGGCGTCCTGCTCTTTCATTGCCTGTTCCTGTACGAGAGATCGATACAGGGAAGCCGTGGAGCGACAACATAAACCGTCACATCCCTCT
>JAIRQC010000080.1 GCA_031256675.1 Rikenellaceae bacterium | reverse complement strand
GCGCCGCTGACCTTAATAGGCATGTTGAAACCCGAAGAACAGCGCACCTCCGACCGTAATGCCTTCTATTTCCGTCTCGGCGTGCCGAAACTGCTCTCGCTAATGAGCTTCCGTTCGTCGAACGCCTACGTGCCGGGGATCAACGATCTGGTCGAGGGCAACGCCGAGCGCGGCATAATGGCAACGTCGGAAAAAATGGAGCGTGGCCGCGTGGCCATAGACGAACTGGCGCGCTACCGTGCGGCCCTCGACGCGGGCGACAGTGAAACCATAGCCGAGATAAAAGCCAGGTTCGACCCGGCTACAAGCGAGGGCAAGGAGTTCCTGAGCGAGTATTTCGCCTACTTCGGCTACGGCCATCTCGACGAGCCGCGCGACGTGGTGCCCAACGTGTCGATACTGTTCTACTCGTTCCGCGTGATGGTTGCCGCAGGGATATTCTTTATCCTGCTGCTCGGCACGGTGTGGTACTTCAACCGCCGCAACCGCCTCGAAGGCAAGCGGTGGCTGCTGTACATCGCTCTGTGGACGATCCCGCTGGCCTACCTTGCCTCGCAGTGCGGCTGGGCGCTGGCCGAGGTGGGTCGTCAGCCGTGGGCCATACAGGATATGATGCCGGTCGGGGTGGCAGCCTCGAAGATCGGCAGCGGGGCCGTTGCGACGACATTCTTTATCTTTCTTGTGCTGTTCATCGCGCTGCTCGCCGCCGAGATAGGCATCATGACGCGCCAGATCAAAACGGGGCCGTCGCCGGAGAAAACCGAGCAGTAACATGAAAAGGTTCCTGTTATTTGCGCTGTTGCCGCTGACGTGCTGCCGCGCCGAGAGGTTCGAGACGGTAGACCGTCCCAACGTCTCGGCCCGCAATTCGCATTATGTCGGCAACAGCGCCCCGCTGCAACCGCTGTACTTCATCGAGCTGCCTCCGGGCGCAGTCCGTCCCGAAGGGTGGGTCGGGCGTCAACTGGAGTTGCAGGCCGACGGGCTCAACGGACATCTGGGCGAGATCAGTTCGTGGCTGCAACGCGAGGACAACGCCTGGCTGGGCAAGGGCGGCCGCTGGGGCTGGGAGGAGGTACCCTACTGGCTGCGCGGATACTTCGCTTCGGCCTGCATACGCGGCGACAGCGCCATGCTCGCCGAATCGCGCTTCTGGATCGAGGCCATGCTGGAGAGCGGGCAGCCCGACGGCTATTTCGGGCCGGTCAACGAAGACGACAAGGGGCGGCGCGACCTGTGGCCCAACATGCTGGTGTGCTGGATCATGCAGGATTATTACGAGTATACGGGCGACGGGCGCGTCATCCCGTTCCTGTTGAACTACTGCAAATGGCTGGCCGCCTGGCCGGACGAGAAGTTCCTCGAACGCTACTGGGACAACAGCCGCGGGGGCGACATGCTCCGGACGATAGCCTGGCTCTACAACCGCACGGGCGACCGCTCGCTGCTCGAGCTCGCGCAGAAGGCGCATCGCAACACCGCCGACTGGATGCGTTCGACCGAGCTGCCCAACTGGCACGTGGTCAACATCGCGCAGGGCTTTCGCGAGCCTGCCCAGTGGTGGGCGATCTCCGGCGAGCACAAGGGACTGGAGGCGTCGTACAACGTTTTCAGCCTCGTCCGCCGCGCTTTCGGGCAGGTTCCGGGAGGGATGTACGGCGCGGACGAAAATGCCCGCATCGGCTTCTTCGACCCGAGGCAGGGTACCGAGACCTGCGCCTTCGTCGAGCAGATGATCTCCGACAACATCATGTTGCAACTCACCGGCGACCCGCTATGGGCCGAGAACTGCGAGGATGTGGCTTTCAACAGCTATCCGGCTGCGCTTATGCCCGACCACAGGGCCCTGCGCTACCTGACCTGTCCCAACCATGCGGTGAGCGACGCCAAAAACCACCATCCGGGCGTCGACAACCGCGGCCCGTTCCTCGCCATGAACCCTTTCAGCAGCCGCTGCTGCCAGCACAACCACGGCATAGGATGGCCATACTACATCCGGCGCCTCATCATGGCCACGCCCGACAACGGGGCGGCTGCTGCGGTCTACAGTTCCTGCTCCGCGCAACTGAAAGTGGGCGACGGGCAGCAGATAACGATAAGTGAATCGGGCAACTATCCCTTCGAGGAGAGGGTAGCCTTTACGATAGGGACCGAACGCCCCGTAGCGTTCCCGCTTTATCTGCGTATCCCGTCGTGGTGCGCCTCCGCCGGCGTGTCGATCAACGGTCGACGCGCCGCAGGGCAGTGCGTCCCGGGCAGGTATGTCAAGATTGCACGCGAGTGGCACGACGGCGATCGCGTAGAGCTGGCCCTGCCGATGAGGCTATCGCGCCGCACGTGGCAGGCCAACAAGAACAGCGTATCGGTCGACTACGGCCCGCTGACCCTCTCGCTGCGCATCAAGGAGGAGTACCGGCAGGTGGACAGCCGTAGCTCCGCGATCGTGGATTCGCAGTGGCAGCAGGGGGCCGACGCATCGAAATGGCCATCGTATGAGATATACGCAGCCTCGCCGTGGAACTACGCGCTGGCGGACGACAGTCCCATATCCATCCGCCGCCGTCCGTGGCCTGAGGACGACAACCCCTTCACACTCGGGTCTGTCCCTCTGGAATTTTCGGCCAGGGGGCGGCTCGTACCGTCGTGGCAGATCGACGAATACGGACTGACCGGAGTGTTGCCCAACGAGTGGGACGAGCGATCCGAACATCTCGACGAGATAACGCTCGTGCCTATGGGGGCGGCACGGCTTCGCATCGCCGCATTCCCGACAACAAAAAGGTAATCCGAAATTACGGCCATGCTGTTTGCCGTTTATCACAAGACGGGTTTCGCGCCTTTGCTCCGAGGGTGGCCCTGTAACGGCAAGGAAGGCTTGCGGGAGCAAGGGACATGAAACGATTACTTAAATATTTCGATAACAATTGACGACCACTTAAAACAGATTTATGAACACGATGATATTTTTGCAGCACTACTGGTGGCTGCTCGTCTCCCTGCTGGGGGCGTTACTGGTATTCCTGCTCTTTGTGCAGGGCGGACAGGGGTTGCTTTACGCCATTGGGCGGACAGATTCGGAACGCAACATGATCGTAAACTCTATGGGGCGCAAGTGGG
>JAIRQC010000040.1 GCA_031256675.1 Rikenellaceae bacterium | reverse complement strand
GCCTGCAACCGGTGTTGTGGTTTGATGTAGAAAGGGGATATAAGACAACGGTGGGGCTGTTGCCCTCCATGGCATCCTGTTGTGGTTTGATGTAGAAAGGGGATATAAGACAACCGAAGTACATTATGTAGCAAGTCACCCTCCCCAAAAAACATACAGTTTTCTGAAATAATTTCCCTTTCAAGCCGCAGTTGCTGGGATTTGCGGACAAAATGCGGACAAAAATCACGTCTTTACAGAAAATAAAAACCACAAATAATTGGCAAACAATTATTTGTGGTTTTCTACTGGTACCCAGAGCCGTATCCGAACCGCCCGCGCCAACTGCGCCAACACAGTCGAGGCCCCAGCCCCTACGCCGTCGTCTTCGCGATGCGCCTTTGCCTTTACATGTCCGCCGCTACGATCGCTCCAAATTGAACCGCCGAAGCCGCCCCGCATCACGCCCTTGTTCTTCTCGAAAAATACTTCTCCCTGTCGCAGAGAAATACTGCATGTTTGCAGGATGTCGAACTCGACCCTGCCCGAATGAGAGTCGGCAGCAATATCCTCTGTCTGCACACCTTGTCCGACACCGAAGATGGTAAATACCGGCGGCAGGTACGAAAGGCTTTTGACCGACCGGAGCGACTGTCTGCTGGAATATGCCGCGACCATATGGGTTCTGCTCCCGTGCACCATATCGTGGACATCTATATCTTCCTTGATGACCATGCCGAAAACTTGTGCCGCGTCGAGAGTCATCTTAACTATTCCCTCTGCTGACTTTTTCTCGTGTGGTTGACGTGTGATTACCGATATGTTTTTTCTTTTGGGAAATTTTTTCTATCTTGCAAAATTATTTCAGGAGCTATGAAAATATCATTGATAATATTGGCGGCTGCGGTCGCGATGGCAGGGCCGCTCGGCGCGGCGGAGATGAAGGTCGGCAGCCAGAACGGCGAGCGGTGGTGGGGGGCTTATGTGGGTAACTCGCCGGACCAGCCTTTTGTGCAGCCTTTCGACCTTGCGCCGGTACAGAAAAGCGCCAGCGGGTTTGCCTCGACGCTGCTGCTGTCGGATATGGGACGCTATATCTATTGCAGCGCGCCGATGGGCGTGCGGTTCGACGGCGACGTATTTACGCTGCGATATGACAACGACCCGCCGGAGTTGTTCAACGCCGGACGGACGCTGCGCGAAGCCTATCGGGTGGCGTGTTTCCGCTATTTCCAGCCGAACAATATCGCTCCGGCGGCGGAATTTCTCACCTCGCCGCTCTACGACACGAATGTCGAGTTCGGCTCGTTCCCCACGCAGGAGGCGATATTGAATTTTGCGGAACGACTTGTGAAAGAGGGCTTTCCGAAGGGGATCATACTTGTGGGCGAGGGGTGGAGCCACGTTCCGGGGACGTATATGTTCGATCCGGGGGCCTTTCCCGACCCGAAGGCGATGGTCGACAGGCTGCACGGCATGGGGTTCAAACTGATGCTCACCGTGTCGCCATACGCGGCGGCGGCGGGGCGCAGCTATATCGACAACCTGCGCAAAGACCTGCTGATGCTCGACGCCAAAGGTAAACCGATGGTCGTCAGCCAGGAGGATGGCCACTTTACCGCCTACGACCCGGGCGAGAAGCGCACGTCCGATTTCATCAAAGAGAACCTGCTCCGGCTCAAAAGCAGCTGCGGGGTCGACGGCTTCCGCTTCGACTGCAACACGCTGCTGCCGACGCTTGGCGATGCACAGGGGGCGCGGCTCATGTCGCGGTGGCTCGACGTCGGCAAGGACGTAGGGTTGACGGAGTATTACCCCGGCCAGAACGCCCGCTACACCCCATACTGCAACATCGTCGGCGCGCCGCGTACCGTGAAGGGCAACCCGCTGCTGTATGATCTGACCAACATCACAAGCGCGCAGCTGTGCGGCTATCAGTTCTGTCGCTTCGTGCCGGGGGCGGTGGGCGACACGACGGCGCTCTTTTCGCAGAACTGGCTGATGATGCGGGTGTTGCAGTTTCAGTCGATGCTGCCCTTGCAGAGCGTGCCGTTCGCTCCGTGGCGCATCCGCGACAGGGGCATGTACCAGTCGCTCAGGCAATACATGAAGCAGCGCGAACAGCTGGCCGCCTATTACGCCCAGCTCTATCGCGAGTGGCTCATCGCGGGCGAACCGATTGTCCGCCATATGGAGTACATGTTCCCCCGCAGCGGATTTTCCAACTGCAACGACCAGTTCATGCTCGGCAGCCGCTATCTGTGTGCGCCGCTGCTCGAGCGCAAGTCCACGCGCATGGTGCGATTGCCGCGCGGGGTGTGGGTCGACACTCGCGGTCGGCAATACCGCGGCCCTGTGGTGGTAATCGTCTCCGACGCCGACGGCCGCCCGCCGATATTCGAGCTGACAACGGCAAAGTAGAGGCCGCCAAAGAATAAACCTTCGGCCCGCAACCGGCTCAGGCGGTTCGGACCACAAACGATAGCAGCCCTCCGCGTGGCGCGGGCGGGCTGCCTATCTTGCGGAGCAAGACCGGTTACCTGGGAAAATCAAGTTCGGTTTGCACCTTTTGAACCCTCTGATAATTGACGAATTCAAACGGATATTCGAACGTCTCTCCCCGCGGGTGATGTTCACGGAAGACTACGTCCCATTGCCTGGCGCTATTCCTTGTTCTCAAATCACCTACCCTCTGATTGAGCTCCCACAGTTTTTTTATATATTTGTCGGACAGAGACGTATCTCCGTTAAACCTGGCATGTACCCAGGTGATATACAGCATGTCGGCCATATCCCATGCCTGTTGGTATATTTCCCCTCCGCCGATTATGAAAATCTCCTCTGTCGTGGGGAACAGCCCTGTGGCCTCGTTGAGCGAGTGCACGACGAGGCACCCTTCGGCGCGGTAGTCCATGTTGCGGGAGATCACCACATTGGTGCGGTTTGGCAGCGGCCTGCCCAGCGACTCGAACGTTTTGCGCCCCATTACTACAGGGTGGCCCGTGGTGATATGCCTGAAACGCCGCAGGTCTTCACTGATATGCCACAGCAGTCCCTTGCCGTCGCCTATCACGCCGTTTTCCGCTATTGCAACGATTATCGAGATCATACCGCTATCGGGGCTTTAATGGCAGGGTGAGGGTCGTAGCCTTCGAGGGTAAAATCCTCATATTGAAAGTCGAACAGTTCGCCCACCGCCGGATTGAGCCGCATCGTGGGCAGCGTCCGCGGGGTGCGGGAGAGTTGGGCGTCGACCTGCTTGAGGTGGTTGAGGTAGATGTGGGCGTCGCCGAGCGTGTGGACGAAATCGCCCGCCCTCAAACCTGTCGCCTGCGCCGTCATCATCGTCAGCAGAGCGTAGGAGGCGATGTTGAACGGCACGCCGAGGAAAACGTCCGCGCTGCGCTGATAGAGCTGGCACGAGAGCCGTCCCTCAGCCACATAGAACTGGAACAGCGTGTGGCACGGCGGCAGGGCCATGTTCCCGATTTCGCCCACGTTCCACGCGCTGACGATATGGCGGCGCGAGTCGGGGTTTTCCTTAATGGACTTTACAACGCCGGCTATCTGGTCGATATGCCGTCCGTCCGCCGCGGGCCAGCTGCGCCACTGACAGCCGTATACCGGGCCCAACTCGCCGTCCGGGGCGGCCCACTCGTCCCAGATAGTCACACCGTTGTCGTTCAGGTATTTAATGTTAGTTTCGCCGCGCAGGAACCACAGCAGCTCGTAGATTACCGAGCGCAGGTGCAACTTCTTGGTGGTCAGCAGCGGAAAGCCCTCCGAGAGGTCGAAGCGCATCTGGTGGCCGAAGACGCTGATCGTCCCTGTGCCGGTGCGGTCGTCCTTGCGCACGCCGTCGGCCTTTATGTGTGTCAGCAGATCAAGATATTGCTTCATAGCCTGTTGAGCGTTATGGCTCCGTCGGGGGCGAGAGCCGCGAAGGAGGGGTTGTCTATCCAGTCGCCGAGGAATATCGCCCGCAGGGCCTCGTCGGGGCGGTAGTCGACGCAGTGGTGCAGGTGGCCGAAGATAAAACAGTCGATCCGCCCGTCGCCCCCCATCGCGCGGGCATACTGCACCAGCGGTTCGCGCTCCT
Organism: Rikenellaceae bacterium; assembly: GCA_031256675.1. GTDB lineage: Bacteria > Bacteroidota > Bacteroidia > Bacteroidales > Rikenellaceae > JAIRQC01. The sequence goes on along the minus strand of JAIRQC010000040.1, from coordinate 2,964 downwards.
CCCAGAAGGTGTAGGCCGTCCGGCGGCTCGACTTGCGGCTTTTGCGCGACCACCAGTGGCCGAAACGCATCGCCAAGTCGGGATGTATCAGTCTCTCGAACAGCCATTTGGCCGTGCGGTTGCGAAAAAATCCGTTCAGGAAGCGTTCGCCGGCAGTGCGGCGGCCGATATTGTCGCCGTGGGCCAGGAAGAGCCTTTTGCCGTAAAGTTCAACCACTTCGGCCCTCCGGTGCACGATGAGGCCGCACTCCTGTTCGAGGTAGCCGACAGTCCACATGTCGTGGTTGCCTGGGAAGAAATGCACCTCTATGCCGCGTTCGGTCAGGGAGCCGATCGTGGCCAGCGTGCGGGTGAAACCTTTGGGCGCCACATGTTCATACTCGAACCAGAAGTCGAACACGTCGCCCAGCAGGTAGATCGCCTCGGCGTCCTTCGCGCAACTCTCGAGCCACGACGCCAGCAGCCTCTCCCGCGCAGCCGCGTCGGGGCCGGAACCGGGGCCCGCAAGGTGCATGTCCGAAGCAAAATAGTACATGGGCGGCTACTTTACAAGCTCTTTGACCCTGGCCTCCAGCGCACTGCCGAACAGGTTCTTGCCGACGATGTTGCCCTGCGCGTCTATCAGGTAGTTGGCCGGCAGCCGCTGGACATTGTAGGTGCGCAGGGCGGGCGAGGCGTTGCCGCGCAGGTCGCATACGTTGATCCACGGCAGTTTCTGCATCTGTACGGTGTTGACCCACAGCGCTTTCTCCGTATCGGCGCTCACGGCGTAGATCTCGAATCGCTCGCCGCCATAATCGGCGTAAAGCTCTTTGAGTTCGGCGTTCAGCAGACCCACGTCGGCCACCGCCGTCGACCAGAACAGCAGCAGTATCGTCTTGCCGGCGAGCGACGAGAGCTCGACCTGACGTCCGTACATGTCGGGCAGCGTGAGTTCGGGGTAGTTCAACTCCTTGATCCTGTCGCGCAAAGCCTCCGAAGCCGCAGCCTCGGCGCTCGACTTTTCAACGTCGTGCCTGAGCGCCTTGACGTAGGGCGACTCGGGATAGTTCCTGCCTACCGAGTCGGCGACAAGCTGGTAGTAGATACGGTCGTTAGCGCCGTCGAGCAGCGCGTCGTCGTTGGGCAGCCGCTGGTAGAGGGCGTAAATGGCCGCGATGGAGCCGCAATTCTCCATGATGAAGCGGATGTGGCTGCGTTTGACGCGGTAATACTCCTGCGCGTACTCCCGCGCGAGACGGCTGCGCATGGTGTCGATCTGGGCAAGGGTGTAGAGCTTGTTCAGCGAGTCGAGCGAGAAAACGCCCGAGCTGAGCAACATGTTGAGCTCTAATATTTTCTGCGACCCTTCCGACCCCGAGACGGTATAGTTCTGCGCGATGCCGACAATGGAGCTCACCTCCACCCGCTCGCCGTGTTCGACCAGCAGCGGAATGCTCTGGTCCCGGCATGTGACGTAGTAGAGCGTCGGCAGCCTCTCGGGCAGCGAGATGCGGAAAGTGAAGCGGCCGTTGTCGTCCGAGAGCGTCGTGTCGACAGGCTCCATTGTCGTCGGGGTGATCAGCATAAGGTAGACGCTGTCCTCGTGCGCCCCTGCAAAGTGGCCGTTAATGCGCACATCGCCGCCACAGGAGGCCAGCAGGGTCGCTATCGCCGCAATCGTAAAAAACTTTTTCATCGATATGTCTCAATTTTGGGGGGTGTTTTTCGCTTGCGGGGTTCCGTTCGGCAGCAGGCGAAAAACACGTTCAGTTGCCGTATATCTCGTTTTTAGCCGCCCGCAACGTATTGCGCATCAGGGCAATAATGGTCATCGGCCCCACGCCGCCCGGCACGGGGGTTATATAGCTGCATTTCGGGGCCACCTCGTCGAACTTCACATCGCCCGTCAGTTTCCATCCGCTTTTGGTTGCGCTTGACGGCGTGCGCGTAATCCCCACGTCGATCACCACGGCCCCCTCCCTGACCATGTCGGCCGTAACAAATTCCGCCTTGCCCAGGGCCGCAATAACGATGTCAGCTCCGGCGACAATCTCTTTCAGGTTCTCAGTCCTGCTGTGGCAGATCGTCACCGTGCAGTCCCATCCCTTCTGTGACAGCAGGTTAGCCATCGGACGGCCAACGATATTGCTCCGCCCCACAACCACGCAGTTCTTGCCGGCCGTCTCTATATTATAATGTTTCAGCAGCGTCAATATCCCCTCCGGCGTAGCCGAAACATAAGCCGGAAGCCCCGAGGTCATCCGCCCGACGTTCATCGGGTGGAACCCGTCCACATCCTTTCGAGGGTCGATGGCCTCGATGACCGCCTGTTCCGAAATATGTCCGGGCAGGGGCAGCTGCACGATAAACCCATCCACCTGCGGGTCGTCGTTCAGCTCCCCGATCAACGTCAGCAACTCCTCCTCGGTCGTCGTCTCAGGCAATCTCCTAACCGTCGATCGGAAACCGACCTCCCCGCAACACCTCTCCTTATGGCCCACGTAAGTCTCGCTCGCCCCGTCAGTCCCCACAAGCACAGCCACCAGGTGCGGGGCCCGTCCACCGCCGCCGACAATAGCCTCAACCTCAGAGGCGATCTCCTCTCTCAGCGTCGCCGCAACAGCCTTGCCATCAATTAATTTCATATGTTTTTCAATTGCTTTTTCGAGGTGTTCGTCCCCTGCCCTGTGCGTCGTTCGGGCAGGCCTGCTCCGAATGGCTGTTCGGATGCCGATAGAGGCTTCCTTAACCCGCAGCCGGATTGGGGTTTGTTTTGGCAAATGTAATATGCAGCCGTCCGTCTGCCGCCACATCGCATTTCCTCGGACAAAGGTAGCTAATTGTGATTAAAGCGGCAAAAAAAGTTGATCTTAACTCTCGGAAATCGACGGCCCGACAGGACAGGGGCAAGCATCACAGACCACTATCGTAAAACAGTGGACCGTGACGGCTATATTAGTTAACAGTACTCATTTCCTTTAC
>JAIRQC010000029.1 GCA_031256675.1 Rikenellaceae bacterium | reverse complement strand
CGCCATATTTTTGTATTTCAAGGAGTCGGCTGCCGTCACGCCCGAATATCTGACCCGTTTTATGGCCATGTACGCCCGCGCCGCCGACTTCATGATGGACAATTTCTCCGCCTCGGCCAGTTGTTGTACGCCTTTACGCAGTCCAGGTAGTTGCTGCAATTCCAAAGAAATGAGCCCATTCAAGTACCGAACTCATCCCCCACAAAAACTAACATTATTATCACAAACATCTGCCAAATAGCAACTCACCACACCAACCATTTTGCAAAGACTTGGCGGACGATGACGGCGATGCTGAGACATTGTTCATCTTCCCGTGCGTCGCCCGCGACATCACCAGTCTATCTAAAATTGTGCACGGTGCGTACCGTCAAAGGTTGCCATTGTCGCCCGTTGCCGGAGACGTGCCAGAGGACTCCCTGCGGCAATGGAGTTGGCTGGCCCGACGGTCGGTTGTTGCGCCTGCGTTGTTATATACGAGACCTGTCTCGCGGCAGACCAAGTACGACTGCCCTTTCCTGTTGTTGCAACAGACACTTGCCTCCGTTTCGAACGCTATAGAGGCAGCAAAGGTAGTTTTTTATCATTTAGCCGATTTTTTAGCGCATTTGGCACAACAGCCTTTCAGCAGGAACTGCATGTCGTCGACCGTGCCGGTGGCCTCGACAGCCGAGAACGGGGCGGGGTCGGCAATGGCAATGTCCTCTATCCGGCCGCAGTTGCGGCACATGAAGTGGGCGTGGAAATCGGTGAATCCGTCGTAACGCATGGTATGCCCGTCAATGTCGATCTCCCGCACCGCCCTGACGCCGCTCAACATTTTCAACGTGTTGTAGACGGTCATCCGCAATAGCGAAGCGATACGCTCTTTCAGTGCCCCGTAGATCTCCTCGGCTGTCGGGTGGGTGCGATGGTTCATCAGATAATCCATCACCGCCACCCGCTGCACCGACGGGCGAACGCCAAACGATAGCAAGTACTGACGTGCGCCCTGCATCGTCGATTTTTTGCCCGTAGTCGGGCTAACTCCTTGTCTGTCCATTACCTTCTATAATATATTTATAACTTGTCAATTCAGGCAACGCCATCGGCCCGCGGGCGTGGAGTTTCTGGGTGCTGATGCCGATCTCGGCCCCGAAACCGAACTGGGCCCCGTCGGTAAAGGCAGTCGAAACGTTGTGATAGACGCACGCCGCGTCGACCCTGCGCAGGAAATCCCTTGCGGTTTGGGCGTCGTCCGTTATTATGGACTCGCTGTGGCGCGAACCGTGTCGGGCGATGTGTTCCAGTGCCTCGTCAAGGCTGTCGACCGTCTTGACGGACATCGTCAGCGACAAAAACTCCGTGCCGAAACTGTTTTCGTCCGCCTTTTGCAGTCGGGGGTAGTCCTTCAACGCCCCGTGCGCCCTGTCGTCGGCGTAAATTGTCACCTCTCCGGTCGCCAGCTTTTCGCACAGCGCGGGCAACTCCTGCAAACGCGACGAATGGACTATCAGCGTGTCGAGAGTGTTGCAGACGCTCGGGCGGCGGGTCTTGGCGTTGAAGACGATCCCCGCCCCCATCGCCGTGTCGCCCGCGCGGTCGAAGTAGGCGTGGCACACCCCGGCCCCCGTCTCGATCACCGGAATGCGCGAATTGTCACGCACATACTCGATCAGCGACGCGCTCCCGCGAGGTATTATAAGGTCGATGTAGCCCACCGCGCCGAGCATCGCGGCCGTCGCATCGCGTTCGGCGGGCAGCAGCGTCACAACGTTCTCGTCTATCCCTTCGGCTTTCAACACATCCTTTATGACCCTGACTATCGCCTCGTTGGAGCGCTGCGCGTTTTTTCCCCCCTTGAGCGCCGATGCGTTCTGCGTCTTGAAACAGAGCCCGAAAATGTCGAAACTCACGTTGGGCCGCGCTTCGTAGATCGCCCCGATCACCCCGAACGGCACGCGCACCTTTCTGATGGTCATGCCGTTGGGCCTCACGGTCTCGCTTAGCGTCTCCCCCACGGGCGAGGCGAGCGAGGCCACGTTGCGCATATCCGCAGCTATGCCCTCTATCCGTTCGGGGGTCAGCAGCAGCCGGTCGTACATCGGGTCGGCAGGCTCCATGCGCGCCAGGTCTTTGGCATTTTCGGACAGAATATACTCCCTGCGCCGTACCGCCTCGTCGGCCAGACGTCTCAGCGTCCGGTCGATACGTTCTTCGTCCAGCAGCTGCACCGCCCGCGAGGCCTCCACCGCCCGCTCGAATATGCCGTTCAGGTTCATGCCGTTTTCAGTCCTGATTTGCAACGTCAATGTTAAGGTGCAAATAATCGTAGTGTACCAGCGGCTTCGAACCCTTCGTGCCGACGAGTTGTCGCGCGCGCGCGCTGTCGGCCGAGACCTTGCCGAGGCCGACCACCGCGCCGTCCGGGGCGACGACCGTCACAACGTCGTCCTTCTCGAACTCCCCGTCGATAGCCGTAACTCCAACATACAGAAGGCTCGACGCCAGCGGCTGCAACAACGCCCGCAACGCCCCTTCATTTATATGTATAACCCCCTTGGCGAACCCGTCGCTGTGGGCGATCCATTTCTTGACCCCCGATGTGGCCCTGGCCGCAGGGACGAAGCGCGTGCAAATCACATCTTCCTCATCTACAAGCAGTCGGGTGAGAACCTCCTCGCGCCGTCCGTTGGCGATGATCACCTCCACCCCCTCGCCGGCCACTTTGAGCGCGATGCGGCTTTTGGTCAGCATCCCGCCACGCCCGAACTGCGAACGCCCAGCCTGTATATAGCTGTCGATGTCGCTGTTATGTGTCCCGATGCAGCGAATGACCTCCGACGACGGGTCGGACGGATCGCCGTTGTAAATGCCGTCGACATTGCTCAACGCCACCAGCGCGTCGGCCCCCATCATGGTCGAGACCAGCCCCGACAACTCGTCGTTGTCGGTGAACATCAGTTCGCTGACCGAGATCGTATCGTTCTCGTTCACAACGGGTATCACCCCGTTGGCGAGCATCGTTTCCATGCAGTTGCGCTGGTTGAGATAGTGGCGTCGCGTGGCGAAACTCTCTTTGGTCGTCAGCACCTGCCCGCAGAGAATACCCCGCGCGCCGAACAGGTCGAAGTAGCCGTTGATCAGTTTGGCCTGTCCGACTGCCGAAAAAAGCTGCCGCGCCGAAACGTCGTCCAGCTTTGCATGGCCGCCGCCGCGCCATTTCAACTCGCCACGCCCCGAAGCCACCGCCCCGGACGATACAACAATAACCTCAATATCATGTTCGTGCAGCGTCGCGATCTGTCCGACTAACGCCTCCATGCGCTTCCTGTCAAGACTGCCGTCCACTGCCGTCAAAACATTGCTGCCTATCTTTATGACTACCCTTTTGTGTCTCATTGCCCGGCTTTTATGCCTTCGATAACGGCGGGTGAGAATCCTGAGCGCTCCATCGCCTCAAGCCCTTTGATGGTTATGCCGCCGGGGGTCGTGACCCTGTCTATCTCGGCCTGTGGTTGCGAGCGGTTGACTTCGAGAAGTTTGAGGGCGCCGCGCATGGTCTGTATCACGATCTCGAGCGACTGAGAACTGTCGAGACCCATCTCGACGCCACCCCTGGCCGCAGCGTCCAAATACCTGAGCGCGTAGGCGATGCCGCATGACGAAAGGGCGGTGACGGCCGTCATCTGAGCCTCTTCGACGGGGAATACCAGCCCCATCTTGCCGAAAAGTCCCTCGACGGCGGCTGTATGTGTTGCGGAAGCTCCTCTATGACAGATGAATGTCGCGCTTTGGCCGAGGGCGATGGCAGTGTTGGGGATCACACGGAAGATCGGCGGCAACGGACGACTTGCAGGCAACAGTCCGGCGG
>JAIRQC010000140.1 GCA_031256675.1 Rikenellaceae bacterium | reverse complement strand
TCCACTCCGGCATTGCGCGTATCAACCTCTCGCTGCGCCATCCGGGCTCATTAAAACCCCTGCACATTTTGCCTGCATTCTTTCTGGCAGGATCGCTCGCCTGCCTTGCCGCCGCCGCCCGTATTGCTGCGTAAAGTGCCGGATGAGATGCCGGACGGCGGTTTTGCAAACGGTTATTTCGGGTATTTCAGCCGAATACGGAGCGCTGGTACTGCAAAACGCAGCACAAAAGCGGCATTTTTTGCCTGCTTCACCAAAAATCTAACAGCCAAAAGATTGCCCGCCTGATTTTAATTGATAAATTTGTAACAGCAACCGCCGGTCCTGGTCGGGCGGCAGTCGGGCCCCCTCCATTAGAGGCGTTCCGGCAGGGCTTTTAACCGGAAGATTTACATCCGTCCGACGTTGAGAGAGAGCGGGCAAAGCGGCGGCGACATGCTGCAAAACAGAGTAAACATGTGTTGCGCAGTAATGCGAAGGATTTCTCCCTGATTGAAACAATAAATGTTTAAGATTTATCATCGAAATCTTATGCGCCTGACTCCAATGCCGCCCCGCTACATGGAACACCGTCATACGTCTGGCCTGAGGCGAAAGCCGGACGCCCGCAGCCGGCGCAGGACGCAGCGAAGCCTCGGGCGGGTAGAGGCCGCCGGTTGCCGGCTGTCGGCTTTGCGCGCAGGGCTTGGAAATCTTACAAATGCACCCATGCGGTAGTCTCCGAACAGCTCGAAGCCTGGCCATCAAAATGAGCTGTAACCTGAAGCAGTCAACCCACTAAAAAAATATTGCCATGTCCTTAAATTTTCTCAATCTGAACCTTGTTGAGACGAGGGTCAGTGTCGACGGCAAGCCGTGCGACTTTGTCGGCCTCGAACTGTTCCAGACCATGAGCGGACACCACCGCTTTACCATAGAGGTCAACTATCGGGCAAGTTGTGAAAGCGTGTGGACGGAGACTCCCGAGGCGATATTCAAGCAGTTGGGTTCGCCCGTGACCACTGCCTTCGCTCAGGGCGGCGCTGCATCGGCCTGCAAGTTTCTCGGCGTTGTCACGCGGATCGAGGCAGGCGCAGAGGCGACCAGGGCGGCGTGACGCTCTACGGCGGCAGCCCCACGCTGTTGCTCGACATGGACGAGTCGATGGAGGCCTATCTCGACCAGTCGCTGTTCAACATTGTCGGCAATGTGCTCCACAGGCTTGGCTCGGGCGTCGAGGCCGTCGACCACACACGGCACAAACTGACGATACCCTATGCCGCACGATACGGCGAGACCTCGTGGAACTTCATCTCGCGCATGGCCGCCTCGTGCGGCGAATGGCTCTTCTACGACGGCTCACGGCTCGTGGTCGGCAATCCGAACGACCAGACCGAGGTCAGAGCCACCTTCGACATGGAGCTCAAGCAGGTGCGCCTGACCTCGCAACTTATGAACCTGAACCGGTGGATGTACGACTACGACTACCGGACGGACAGGTACCTGCCCGAGATGGCCGAGAAGACCGAGACGGGGCACAACAGTTACAGCCGCATAGCTCGCCGCAAGTCGGAGCGGCTATTCCCCCACAATACCATGCTCCGTTCGCCGCGCGAGGTTATCGGCGTTGCCGAGGTCGGCGATCAGATGAAGGCCCAAAACAGCCGCCGGATACAGCAAATGTCGGTCGTCGAGGCCGACAGCGACGGCGAAAAACTCAAGAAGATTGTCAAATATTAGTAGCTTGGGCGAATTGGAACGAAGTCGAAAGGTCTGCCGTTGTGTTTAGATACACTGTTAGATGCTTCGGCTTCGCCCCATTTCATCCCGCTTCGCCCTGCATGACCATATCTCAATTGTCTGTCCTGCGGCGTTACTGCAATGCTATTCTCGACCCGCAGACGGCGGAGACTGTTCGCGACGCCACAGGCGGAGCGGGCAGCCCTCCACGTGGCGCGGCTGCGGAGGGCTGCTCTGTCGCTTCTGGCTCCTCGCGCCCTCCGCCGTCTGCGGGCCGAAAACCGAAACCGTTTCCGATTACTTCCATTCGCGCCTGATACTTCTCACTTCTTATTTTCCAGTTACCTCCCTGCACAGGTCGTTTATTGTTTTGTCCGGCCTTGCGGAGCAAGGTCGGCTGCCCGCAGCCGCGCCACGCGGAGGACTGCTCTGTCGCCTCAGACTCCTGTCGCGCCCTCCGCCGTCTGCGGTCCAAAAACCGAAACCGCCCCAGTTACCTCCCTGCGCTGTTCGCCTGCGCCTCGCGGTGACTGCGCCACCTCGCGGGCGACCAGGCTGCTCCGGTCGGTGATTGTTCGGAGCGGAGCTCCGAACAATTATCATTTCTCACAGCGACCTTCTCAGCCTTGCCACGTCGATTCCGAGCATTTCGCGATATTTGGCCACGGTGCGACGGGTGATGCGGTAGCCGCGGGCAACGAGAATGTCGAGCAACTGCTCGTCGTTGAGCGGGTTCTGTTTGTCCTCATCCTCAATGGCCTGTACGATCAGCTGCTTGATCTCCATCGACGACACCTCTTCGCCTCCATCGGTCTGGATCGCCTCCGAAAAGAGCTGTTTGAGCGGAATTATGCCGAAGTTGGTCTGAATGTACTTGTTGCTGATGGCGCGCGAAACGGTGGAGATGTCGAAATCGGTCGCCAAAGCTATATCTTTGAGTATCATAGGCTTGAGCTTCGTGATGTCGCCATCGCGGAAATACTCGCCCTGGATTTTGAGTATTGCGTTCATGGTGCTCGTCAGGGTCTCCTGTCGCTTTTTGAGCGAGGTGATGAACCATTGGGCCGAGTCGATCTTCTCGCGCACAAACTGTGCGGCCTCCTGACCCTGTTTGTCTTCCGCGCCGCCGCCAAAACCGCCTGAACTGCCAGAGCCGCCCTGATTGCCCGCGCCGAAACCACCCGAACCGCCAAAACCGCCAGAGCCGCCCAAGAACGTGTCGGCGTAACTGCGGTTGATTTTCAATCGCGGGATGTTGGCCGAGGCGAGCGAGAGTTCCTGCCGGTCGCCGACGGTTTCGAGGATGAAATCCGGCACGACGTATGGCGATTTGCTCTCGCGGCTCTCGTTGTAGAGGTTTCCGGGCTTGGGCCACAGACGTTTGATCTCCCTGATAGCCTCGCGTAGCTGCTCTTCGTCAATGGCCAGCCGCGCGATTATCTTTTCGAACCGCCGCTTCGAAAAGTCATCGAAACAACGTTCTATTATCCTGTAAGCCAGCTGCTGACTGTCGTTGAGCGTCGGAATGGCCTTCATTTGTAACAGCAGGCACTCGCGCAGGTTTCGCGAGCCGATGCCCACCGGTTCGAGCGTCTGGATCACCTCCAACGCCCGTTCCAGTTCGCCTACCGGCACATCCACGCCCAGGCTGAACGCGATGTCGTCGGCCACAGCCGACAACTCGCGCCGCAGATAGCCGTCGTCGTCGATGCTGCCAACGAGATATTCCGCTATGGCCAACTCTCTCCCCGACAGCTCTTTGAACGACAGCTGCTGCATCAGGAAATCTTGCAGCGATACGTCGGCCCCGATCTGAGTGTTGGCCCCGTACTGTGCGTTCGACGACGCGCCGCCGGAGTAACGGTATGACGCAACAGTCTCGTGTTCACGGACATACTCGTCGACGCTGATCTCCTTTCGCGGCGATTCTTCGTGGGCCTGCTCGTCGCGTTCGAGCATCGGATTCTCTTCAACCTCCTGATTTATACGCTCTTCAAGCTGCACCGACGGCAGTTCCAGCATTTTCACCCGCTGGATCTGCAACGGCGAGAGCTTCTGCATCTGCCTCAGTAGCTGCTGCTGTCGAATATCCGCCATGGGAGCTCTAAAACTCTGCGTTATTGGGAGTTCTGGGGAACGGGATCACGTCGCGGATGTTGGCCATACCGGTGACAAACAGCAGCAGCCGTTCGAATCCGAGCCCGAAACCGCTGTGCGGGGCCGAACCCCAGCGGCGCGTGTCGAGATACCACCACATATCCGCTTCGGGGATGCCCATCGCGGCGATCTTGCCCCGCAGCGTCTCGAAATCGGCCTCGCGCTCCGACCCCCCGATGATCTCGCCGATCTTCGGGAAGAGCACGTCCATCGCCCGCACCGTTCGTCCGTCGTCGTTGAGCTTCATGTAGAAGGCCTTGATCTCCTTGGG
>JAIRQC010000122.1 GCA_031256675.1 Rikenellaceae bacterium | reverse complement strand
CACGTCAGGCGGCAACGCGCGTCGGCCACCCCTGTCAACCCCGCCGTGTCGAACGTCGCCCCGTCGGAAAAGAGCGAGTCGGGCGTTATGACTATCGAAAACTCCTCCAAACGCGAACCCGGGTTTTTGAATTTCATCTCCAGCATCAGCACGGGCAGCGACGAAGTCAACGCGTCGTTGACCGCCAGCGGGCAGAACGTTTCTATCTCCATGTTAGCCGCCGTGACGGGCGATTTCGAGTATGAGTTCCGCACGAACGGGAACGCGCGCGCCACACTCTTCTTCGCGAAGCCCGACAGCGGGTGGCGCGCGCCGTTCTTCTCCACCTCAACCCGCACAGCCCCCTCGTCCTGCAACCAGTCGCCCAGTTTGCCCGGGTTACGCAGCGTCCGCCCGTACAGTTCCCCGTTCTCTGCGGCGTTGACCGTCAACGCAAAATTGGCGACGGGATAGCCGTCGAATATGTTTTCCCTGCCTGCCCCGGCAGACCTGCCGACGAGGGCCGTTGCCGAGGCCAGCGCCGAGAGCAGTATAATCCTGAATATCCTCATATTACTGTTTTTCTGTCTGTTTCACCTCCCTTACGACCGCCGCGAAACCTCCGCCAGGGGCCATCTCCACCCTTAGCTGCCGGTCGGGGGCCAAAGTAAATACTTCGCGTTTGTAGTCCTGGGCATATTTGGCGGCGTTCGCCCCATCGCGGAACAGTTCCACCTCATAGCGTCCCTCGGGAAGCGGCAACTCCAGCGTCATGGTGCGTGCCTTCCAGTCGGTCATCGCACCGACATACCACACATCCCCCTTGCGGCGGGCCAGGGCGACATATTCGCCCATCCGTCCGTCGAGGGCCACGGTCTCGTCCCACACCGTGGGGAACGAGGTTATCAGGCGGGTGCACTCCTCCTCGCTGCGATACTTCACCGGGCTGTCGCACATCATGTTGAGCGGCGATTCGAATATGACGTACATCGCCAGCTGGCGGCAGCGCGTTCCGGGGCTCATGGGTTCGCTTCTCGACGGGCGGAAACTGCTTCGCGTGGCGTTGAGCATCGCCCCCTGCGTATAGTCCATCGGCCCGGCCACCATGCGTATGAACGGTATCAGGACGTCGTACACCACCTGATCGGCCCTGTCCACCGGCGTCCACTTGTTCTGCTCGCAGCCGGCCACCCCTTCGAAATTGATCACGTTGGGCCATGTGCGCTGCAATCCGGTGGGTTTGTACATGCCGTGAAAGTCGAGCAGCAGCCGGTAGCGCGCGGCGGTCGAAGCCGCCTTATATATAAAATCCACCATCTGCTGGTCGTCCCTGTCCATAAAGTCCACCTTGAACCCCTTGACGCCCATGTCGGCAAAGTGGCGGCAAACATTCTCCATATCCTTGTCGAAGGCGGCGCAACCGGCCCAGAGAATGATACCCACGCCCTTTTCGCGACCGTAGCGGACAATCTCCGGCAGGTCTATTTCGGGCACGACGCGCATCAGGTCGGTGGCCCCGCGCACGCTCCATCCCTCGTCGAGGATGACATACTCTACCCCCCGTTCGGCGGCAAAGTCGATGTAATATTTGTAGGTGGCCGTGTTGACCCCTGCCTTGAAGTCCACGCCGTAGATCCCCCAGTCGTTCCACCAGTCCCATGCCACCTTGCCAGGACGTATCCACGACACGTCGGCCAGGCGCGAGGGCGAGGCCATGCGATAGACCGCGTCGTTGTCCGCCAGCTGTTTGTCGTTCTCGGCGATTATCATGGCCCGCCACGGGAAAGCGCGGTTGCCGGAGACCTTTGCAATGTAGTTTTCGCGCTCCTCGACAACCCCCTGCAAACGGTTGTACCCGCCGACGACGGTCTTTTTGGGGCAGGGAGCAAAAACCCCGCGCAACGCATTGCCGCCGTCGGAATTGAGCAGGTACATGCCCGGATAGCTTTCGAGATCGGCCTCCGTGATGCATACCCTGCACCCCGAAGCGAGCGTGACAATGGCCGGAAGGAAGATCAGCCTCTCCCTGTCGAGCTTCGAGAGCGGGCCGCGGGTGTAGTGGTTTTCGAACGAGTTGAAGAACTGCGATTCGATGCTGTTACCCTTGCGGTACACGTATGGGACGGTCGCTTCGAGGTCGCCGGCGAAGTTGAACTCCGCCTGCTCCGCCGCCACAGTTATATTGCCTTTCAGGGTCGATACGAAACGGTAGGCCACAGCGTCGTCCCATGCCCGCAACTCCACGCCGTAGCCTCCCTTAAAGGTCAGCGTCAGCGTGTTGCACCGGTCTGTCACCTGCGCCCGCTTGTAGAACGGCGAGGGGACGCTGCGGTCGATCTTGCCCGTCGAGGCCTTGCTTAGCTGCGGGTTTGCGCCCCACACCGTGCCGTCGCCGAGGGTCATCGACAGCGGCGAGGTCTCGAGCGCCGTCTCACCGGCTACCGAGACCTGCCACGTAAGGGTTTTGTCGCACGTTACGACGACGGACAGCCGTCCGTCGGGCGAGGCGAGATTGCAGGTGCGCGGCGCGGCGGCCAGTGCGGCGATCGACAGTAATGCCGCAGCGGTCAGGATGTTTTTCATAATATCACCGTATTGAATGAGTCGGGTTTGAGCGTGAGGCGGACGGCGCGGTCGCCGATCCTGACTGTCCGCTCGGCGGCGGCCTCCGCGTCGTTGTGCAGCACAAGCACAAGGCTGCCGTCCGCGTTGCGGAACGCGAGGGTGTTGCCGGCCTGTTTGCCGCTCACCGGCAGGCACACGGCCCCGGGGCGGACGTAATGGCTAACGTGCTTCATAAGGTAGTACTCATAGGTCAGCTTGTAGCTCTTCGCCTCCCTGTCGACCGTCACCAGCGAATTCTGCCGCCAGCCCCAGCGGCTCATGCCGCCCCCTTCGAGCGAGATGTTCCAGTAGTCGTACACGCACGCGCCATTGTCGAGGTAGTGTTTAAGCAGCGTCCACGAGTAGCGGCACAGTCGCCAGTCGTTCCGACCGTTGCCGCACTCCTGCTCCGTCTGGTAGAGCTTCAGGGAGGGGTATCGCTCGTGAATGGAGGCGATAGAGTGTTTGCCGGCCCATTGGAAGCCCACGCCCCTGATGTAGCGGCTGCTGGCCGGATCGCGAAGCAGCGTGTCCACCAGCGCGGGGTTGGGACGCTCCATCGTGCCGAACATCACCTCCACTCCCAGCTCCTCCATCTTCGGGCCGAGGTGCTGCCCGACAAACCTGGCCAGCGCCGAGGCCTGCCACGTGCAACTCGGGAAGGGCTGGCACGAGTTGAACTCGTTCTGCGGCATGACCATGAAGATCGGTATGTTCTCGTCGCGGTAGGCCTCGATGAACTTGGCGAAGTAGAGCGCGTAGGCCTTCATGTGGTCGTCGCTCTGGATGAACATGTTCATCCCCTCGGCGCGCCTCTGCTCGGGTTTGAGGTCGTTGGCGAACCTCGGGTCGAAAAACGAAGCGTCGAGCGGCTGGCAGGCGTAGTGTTTGTTGTCCTTCATCCATGTCGGCGGCGACCACGGCGAGGCCCAGATTTTGAGCTCGGGGTTATACTTCTGTGCATTTTTGATGAACGGCACGAGCGTCTCCCTGTCGTTGTCGATGGAAAAGTTCGTCATCGCAAAGTCGCCGTCGGTCTCGTTGTACGAGTACCAGTCGCGCGAGAAGTCGTTGGCCCCCACCGGCATGCGGCACACGGTGAAGTTGGCACCGACGCCAGGGGCGAACAGTTCGCGCATTATCGTTTCGCGGTCTGTCTCGCCAAGCGCGCCGAGCGACGTCCAGCCCAGTTCGTTGAAGCACGCCCCGAAGCCTTCGATCGTCTGTTGCGGGTTGGCCGCATCGACCTCCGCGTCCGCGCTGTCGCACCTGACGAACTGCACCCCCGTCGGCTCCTGTACCTCCCACGACACATCCGCCGTCGACGCGACCCACTGTGCGCTCCTGCCGCATGCAACAGCAGAGAAACACGTTAAAAAGATTAAAATAAGGTTTTTCATTATGGTTGATTTATAGTTTGTCTATTCTGTTTCCATTTGAAAGCCCCACGCATGTTCGCATGGTTTGTTTTCCGGCAGTTCTATCCGGACGCCGTCTTCCGTCTGCCTCCATTTCAACGGTTTTTTGTGGCCGAACAGATACACGTCGCTCCCCCTGCGCGGCGTAACGGAGGGGATGGTCAGCTCGTTGCCCTCCCATTTTTCCGTAAAGGCGTAGACCTTTTTGTGGTCTTTGCTTCGGGTAAAATAGAAGTCGCCCTCTTTCCATACGCTGCGGTCCCGCGTCTCGTAAATCCCGCGGCCATTTATTTTCAGCCAGCGCCCGGTCTCTTCCAGCTGTTCGACGGCCTTCGGGTGGAACTTACCGTTGCCGTCGGGGCCGATACCGACCATAAAGCCTCCCCCCTTGGCGGCGCACTCTATGATATTGTGGATTATCCACGGAGCCCCCTTGTAATTGTCGCCGTTGGCGTCGTAAGAGAAGGTGGAAGCCAGGCCGTATATCGTTATCCACGGCATGTCGGTATTTGCCTTGTTGCCGGGGACAAAACGTTCGGGCGTGTAATAATCGCCGTAATTGCCGATCCCTCTGCAACGCAGCATAACGTCGGGCTGCAGCTTGCGCATCATCTTGACGGTCTCTTTTGTATGCGGCCACACGTCTCTGCCGAACCACTGGTCGAGGCACACCATATCTATCTTCCCGTAGTTGGTCAGCAGCTCCCGCAACTGTTCGCGGTGACGGGCGATCATGCGTTCCGTCTCTTCCGGCGTTTTGTTCGGGGTCAGGATGCCCCTTCCCCTGTTGTTTCCGTGCCAGTTGTAATAATTTCCGGGGTTCTGCCCGACGTCCGGCGTTGAAAGCGGGTGATAGTTGTAGGGGCGGAAATCGGCGTCGTACCAGTCGGGATGCGAGAAATAAAGGTCTATCTTGATGTTGTTTTTGTGGGCGGCGTCGCACAGTTCCCTGACAATATCGCGTTTGAACGGGGTTTCTTCGATGCTGTACGCCAGGTCACATGGTTCTATCAGGTGCAGGGTGTCCAGATAATTGGCCCGCTGCCTTACCCTCGTTTTGGTGTGGAACATCGAAAAGCCCTCGTGGTGCTTTGTGGTGAAGGCCATCGACTGGATGCCGGAACGGAGGAAGAAGCTCATCCACTCCTGTGCATCGAAGCCTGTTGGGTTGAAGGTTTTGTAGAGCGAGTTGTATTCCTGTTTCTTTTCGTTCGGAAAATCGAGGAAGCCCCACGATTCATGGTTCATCTGCCATATCGAATAAATGCCCCAGTGGAGGCGCACCGCAAATTTTATGTCGCGGAAAGATTCGTAGGCCTCCTGTGAGGCGTGGATATAGTCGCTGTCCGGCTCATCTTCGACATAGCTTTTCGTTTCGCGGTAATGGCCGTCGCTTTGTGGCAGGCGGATGTTTCGCATGCGGTCGAACAGGAACGGTTCTTTTCCGGTAAAGTCGCTCGAGGCGACGGTGGGGCAGATGTACTTCTCGATATACTCCACCATCAGGTTCAAGCCGTTGAAATGCGAAGTGTGGGGTCGGCTTTCGGGGTTGTACATCAGGTCGGTCATGTCGCGCATCAGCACGACGTTCAACCCGAGCCGTTTCATTGCCCTAAGTCCGAAGCTGCGCGCGACAATGCACATGTTGGCATGTACGCCCATCAGGATGACGTTCTTAATGCCCCGTTGTCTGAAACACTCGCCGATCTGTGCGCCGTCGTCGCTGACGAGGTCTTTGTCGGCTATGGTCAGCGCGTCGGTTTGCCGTGTCCATGCGCGATAATACTTTGCCCATGCGTCTTCGCACCCTCCGTCCGAGGCGTCGACCGGCCAGAGGGCGCCGGCTTCGGAGGGAAGTTCCCTTGTCCCGTCGGTCAACGGGGCCAGATCCTCGCCGGAATACTTCATGGCCGCTTTGCGTGCGGGATGGTCCCTGTAATAATCCATGCAGTCGCTCGGCGCATGGACAATGAGCAGGCCTTTTTCCCGCATCACGGCGAGCAGCCTGTTCATCGGCGGCGCCAGTTCGGCCACGCGGGCGGTTGCGGAGGGACACCAGTGGCTGTCCCACATGTCGGTAATGATGACGGCCGTCTCGGAGGGTTTCCAGAGTTGCACGGAGCCGGCAACCTCATATGTTCCGCTGTCCGGCGCACAGGCAACCCTCGACTGCACCGTTATACGCAAATCATTCTCCCTCCCCTTTGCCCAAACGCCCTGTGCATGTTGCATGAGAAAGAGCAGGGCCAGAACGTGTACTGTTACTCTCATATGATTGAACATCATTTGGGAATGACGTCTGATTTTCAGTGATCTGTTTTACGTTATGCCACCCCGGGCTTCACTTCGCCAAGGGTGACATGCCATATTTCAACATTCCGTTCGCATAACTAACGCACAAACATGCAACAGGGCCCGCGATAACAAAACAAAGCTATCGGGAGGAGAATGTCCTCCCGATATGCCTCGCTGTTTTGCATCTTACATATTGTCCCAGTTGTCTGCGGGCCACAAGGCGCGCCAGAAGCGGTCTTTCACCCCCGACTGTGTCAGCTGGCCCTTGTTGTTGTAATTCGTGACCGTAAATCCTGACGCCTTTGCAGGGGTCGGGCCGGTCGGACTGGAGAGGCGGCAGTCCACCTTCGTGCGATTCTTGTCGAATATCTTGAACTTCTCAATGTTGTTGTAGTCAGGATCGCCGGCGCGCTGAAGTATCTTGTTCCATATCTGCAGACGGCAGCCGAGGTCGAAGCCGAGCGTCCACTGATCCATACATGTCTGGTTGCCGGGCCTCCAGACGAAAGTCCTGTAATTCATCCCGAAGCAGGTGTCGTAAATGCCGATCTTGTGCGAATTGTTGTAGGTCGGCGCACCCGACCAGTCCTGCTGGTAGAACGGATCGGTCATAAAGTCCTTCCAGACCACCTCGGTCGCGGAGGGTTTGACCCCGCGGAGGGCGGTCTTCTCCGCATCCGTCTTTCCGACGATGGCAGGGTTCCACGAGCAGTACCACGAGAATCCCTTGTTATGCTCGTTAGTCCTGTCGGTAAGGAACTGATTGGAGGGAATAGAGGTTCCGCTGCCGTACAGGTCGGGGATGTCGCACAGCACATGGCCCGTAAACTCGTGGGAAGCCCAGTAGTCGAAATCGGGTTCGTGCAGGCCGCCGCGGCACATCGGGTTCGAAGCGTTGCCCGGATACCAGCCGTTGGTCATGAACATGACGCGGACGATGTTGCTGCCGCCGTTTATCTCCACGTCGCTGTGCGTAGTTGCGGTCGTGTAGCCCAGGTTGTCGCGCATGTTCTTGTACTCTTTCTTTACCCCTGTCCGGCCCGCGTCATATACGCCTATTTCGTCGCGGTTGGCATTTTTGTATTTGTTCCTCACCGCGGGGTAGTTTATGTCCACCCCGTTTAGTTTCAGATGTTTGTCCGGTTTAGGGGTGAAGCCGCGCTCGGGCGATTCGCTCACCAGCACGAACACGTCGATGTAGTCCAGCATGTCGCATACCACCTCGTTCTCCATGAACCTCTGCGCCATGAAGCTGCCATACTTCTCCCACCAGCCTCCAATGTTATTCGGATCGCGGTAAACCTTGCAAACGCCGTTGTGTTCCCACGTGCCGCCCTTTTTGAGGTCTTCGCGGTCGAAGCCGTCGCCAATGACGATCACCGGCACGCCCTTGCCTTTGGTGTGCCTGTTGAGGACTATCACATCGCCGTCGTTCCAGTAGTTGCCTACATGGCCCTGAACGACGGTGATAACTTTCGGCGCGCCGCCGCCGCTGCTGGGAGCAGGAGTAAATGTGATGGTGCCGGTGCGGTCGGCGCCCGTATTGTTCTCGCTGCTCGACCAAACCTTCATCAGCCTGCTTCCCGATGGGCTGGTGGTATTTTCGATATTGATCCACGGCTCGCTCGTGGTGGCAGTCCAGTCAAAAGCGGAGGTAAAGCGGAACATGCGGTAGTATTCGAGTGTGGAGCCGGCCTTGTCGCACAGGTTGATCACCTCCGAAGAGCCGAAGAAATAGGCCAGGCCGGAGCCGGGCTGACTGACCGGACATGTTACCCTGCGCGTACCGGCAGTGACTATCAGCTCGCACGAACGCTCGGCAGCCGAGACATTGGCATGGACGGCAACCTGGGTCTGTCCGTACCCGCTCATGGGGGAGACGTCGAGCCAGCTGGTCTCACTCGGATCGATCTCCAGCGTCCACGCCGCATCGGTCTCGACCGTTAATATCTGGGTGTCCCCGCCCGATATGTCGTTCCGCATCGTGATCTGGTCTTTGGACAGCGACAGGTTCACCGTCGCCGACTGCCTGACGGTTATACTCTTTTTGACGTTGCCGGAGGTCACCTCCACCGTGCCGCTCCGTTCCATGTTGTCGTCGTTGACCGACACGGACAGGGTGAAGGAGCCGTTGCCGTTGCCGCTCGCAGGCAGGACGGTCAGCCAATACTTGTTGCTCCTGGCGCTCCATGCGCCGTTGCATTCTACGGCGACCTCTTCCTGAGCGTCGAGGTCGGTTTCGAAGACGATCGAGGATCGGTCCAGTCTCAACGAATCTCCTGCGGGATCCTTCGGGTTGCAGGATACGCACGCGAAAAGGATCAGCGTTAAAGCAATGGATAGTTTTTTAACGGAATACATGGCTATAAGGTTTTAGCGTTTCATGTCAGGGCAAAACGGTCGGGAAAGCGCTCCATCTCTCCCTGTCCGCCTCGCCTGCGGTCTACATTTTGTCCCAGTTGTCGGCGGGCCACAGGGCTCGCCAGAAGCGGTCTTTCACCCCGTCCTGCGTCTTTATGCCCCAGCTGTCGTAATTCGTGGGGGTCAGTCCGGAGGGCTTGGCCCCGGTCGGACTTGCCAGGCGGGCGTCTATCTTCGTCCGTTTGGCGTCGTAGGCCTTGAACTTCGCAAGGTTGTTGTACTTCTTCTCCGGGTCGCCGGCGCGCTGGTGGATCTTGTTCCACATGTGGTAGCGCGAGCCGAGGTCGAAGGCGAGCGTCCACTGGTGCATGGCGGTCGTTTCGCCCGGGCGCCACATGTAGTTATAGAAGTTGGTCTGAATGGAGGTCTTGTATACGCCGACCTCGTTGGCCTTGTTGTAGTACGGCGCGCCTTCCAGCTCCTTTTTGTAGCCGGGCTTGCCGATAAACTCCTTCCATATTACCTGGTCGGCCTCCGGGGCCACCCCTTCGGCCAGGTCGGGACGCCAGTCGGCAAACCAGTAGAACCCCTCTTCGTGCGCTTTGGTCAACTCGGCAAGTTTCTTCTCCGACGGTTTCTCGACATGGTTGCCGTACAGGTCGGGCATGTCGGTCAGCACATGGCCCGTGAACTCGTGCACCGCCCAGTAGTCGAAATCTGGTTCGTGCAGCCCCCCGCGGCATATCGGGTTCGAAGCGTTGCCCGGATACCAGCCGTTGGTCATGAACATGACGCGGACAGGGCGCGAGTTGCCGTCGATCTCCTCGTCGGAGTGCGTCTTGAGCCCCTGGGCGCGCATCTTGGCGTACTCTTTCTTTACGCCGGCCTTGGCGTCGGCATAAATGCCATCCCAGAACCTTTCATTGCGGTCGGCATTCTTGTATTTGTTCGACACTGCGGGATAATTCACTATTTCGCCGTTGACTTTCAGCTTTTTATCCGGCTTAGGCACGAAGCCGCGCTCCTGCGACTCGCTCACCAGCACAAACACGTCGAAGTAATCGAGCATGTCGCGCACCACCTCGCTCTCCATGAACCGCTGCGCCATAAAACTGCCCCATTTCTCCCACCAGCCTCCTTTGCCGGCAGGGTCCCTGTAAACCGGAATGCCGTTACCCGTCTTCTCCCACGTGCCTCCCTTTTTGAGGTCTTCGCGGTCGAAGCCGTCGCCAACGATCACCACCGGAACGCCCTTGCCCTTTTTATGTTTGCAGAGCGCGATCACATCGCCGTCGTTCCAGTAGTTGCCCGCATAGCCCTGAACGACCTCGAACGTCTTCGTCTTGCTGTCTGAGGTGAAGGTTATGGAGCCCTTGCGTTCGCGGCCCGAGACATTCTCGTCCCTTGCCGAAATTTTCAGCAACTGGCTGCCGACGCCGCTCAGGCGGTCGACGACGATCCAGTCGTCGCTCGCCGTCAGCGTCCACTCGCTGCCGGAGGTGAAGCGGAACATGCGGTGTCCGCCCCTGTCCGACAGGTTGATCACATCCGAACTGCCGTGAAAGCACTCCGGCGAGGTTTTGGCCTGCCTGACCGTGCAGGCAACGCTGCGTGTGGCGGTGCGAACGGTGAGGCGGCATGTTCGCTCCGCTTCCGAGCCGTTTATATTGGCGAATACGCTGACCTCGGTTGTTCCACTCCCGCCTGTCGGGCTGACGGTCAGCCACGGGGCGTCGGAGCTGACCGTCCAGAGGCCGTCGGTCTCGACGGTGAATGTTTTGGTATCGCCCAAAAGCATATCCCTCAACTCTATCTCCGTTGCGGAGAGCGACAGTGTCGACGTTTGCGCCGGAGGCGTTACGGTTGCCTCGACGGCGGGGGTTTGGGGCTTCTTCGCCCCGCAAAATATGACAGCGGAGATTCCCGCGGCAAAAATAAATAAATTTTTGGTTAATTTCATCCTGTAAAATTTTAATATTAATATTCCGGCCCCCTGCCATCTGTCATTGCAGGGGTGCATTTGCTATCGGCGCGGACGCCAGCCCGCGCCGACAAATGGCATTACCAGATTATGGCCTGATCCTCGTCCGGTATGTATATGTTCACATTGCGCTGCATGGCCATCGTGCCCTTGCAGGTATATACGAACACCGAGCCGGAAGAGTAATCGGTATATTTGTAATTCATCGTAAGCGTGTAGTTGCGCTTGATGATGTGGGGCTTGTCGGCGTCGAGCTCCTCCTTGATCTCGTAGGTAGGCGTCTCCAGCACCTGAAAATCCATGCTGACATTATCTGCGCTGAGCGCCATCATTCCCGTTATCCGGTGAAGCCCTGTGGATATGCCCGTCCTTTCATCTATGATCTCCGTCGTGTCGGCGCTGATGAATTCGCATTTGACCTTGTACGAACTTCTGCTCCTCGACAGCTCTTCCGTGATCCCTGCATAGAAGAAGATGGTTTTTTCATCCACCACCCTCGCCTCGCGGGAGGAGACAGACAGTGTCTGTGAGCTGCTGGCGCCCGGGTATATCCTCATGTTGGTCGAGCCGTAAGTTCCCGAGTAGTCGTTGAAAGGAAGCACCCAGAGCAGGGCCTTGTCACGTCCCTTGTAGGTGTTCGACGCGTACGAAGGATCTTCGGTGATCGCCAGCGGCAGCACATATTTCTCCACCAGGTCGAGATCTTCGAACTTGAAGGTGACGTCGTAAAGGGCAACGTTTGAACCCTTCGAAATATGGCAGATCTCCGACGGAAATTCATAGTTCCTCCCTGGCAGCATCTTGAAGTACAGGTCGGAGCGGTCGTAGTACTGCGCACGGTTGAAATCATTCAGCGTATCGGGGTGCACGGAGATTTGCACATCGTAATCCCTGTCGTTGGTCTGCGAGCCGCTCACGATGACCGGCAGCTTGTATGTGACAATGCCGCCCTGTTTGTATCTCAAATATATGGGGCACACGCCATCGCCGTTGGCGGGCGCTTTCAGGGATACCATTCTGTCGTAGAGTTCGTCTTTCCACTCGTCGTTGCATCCGACTGTAAAAAGGACGGCGCCACATACGGCAATATAATAACATAGCTTTTTCATGTCTGAATATTTTTTTTGTTTTTCCCCTCATTGCCGGCGTAGCGGAACTGTCGGGGCTGAGCCCGGCCGTTCCTCTCTACGCCCTTCGCAATGACGTCGGTCATTTCAATTAGTCATACGACTGCCAGCCGGGGGCCTGCGTCAGTTTTGAGTTGCGTTTCAGTTCGTCGTAGCTGATCGGCCAGAAATATTTCTTCTCCGACCATGCGACCTGTGCGGTCGGGATCTCCACCTCGCGGTAGAATTCAGCGCGGTCGGCAGCCGTAACGGTCGAGTTGCAGCCCTTGATCATCTGTCCCTCGTCGATTCTTGCATCCAGCCAGCGGCGAAGGTCGTAATAGCGCTGGTTCTCGCCCAGAAATTCGATCTGGCGTTCGCGCTTGATGCAGTTCCTCAACTCGGATACGCTCAGGTACGGATCGCCGGCCCCGAGTTCGTCGTAGTTCGGCAATCCCGCGCGCAGGCGCACCGGAAGGATTGCCCTTTTCATCTCGTCGGGATTGCGGGAGATATTGTGCGGCGCGCCCTCGCCGTTCCACGTCGGAACCTGAAGCGGGGAGGTGACCTCGTTCAGCGCCTCGGCATACATCAGCAGAATGTCGGCGTAGCGGATAGCCGGGTCGATCTTGGCTGTTATGCTCTCGGTCTTGCCGTTGGGGCCCACGTCGCGCGGGTTCACGAACTTCATTATGCCGATGCCTGTGGGGATCCAGCGGTCTGTGCCGCCGCTGTTGTCGGCCTTCCGTCCGTTATCCGAGCCGTAGTAGTAGAAGGCCTGGAAATTGTTCTGGGCCGCCGTCGAATTGGACAGGCAATGCCATATCGCCCCGCTGAAAGCTACCGATGCGTAGAAACGCGGCTCCCTGTTCGCATATTCGAGCCATACGTCCGCGCCGAGATGGGGATACTGTCCTTTGGCGGTGGTAAAGCCGCTCACATTGCCCGGAACGAACGGCGTTCCGTCGTCCATTGCGTATGCATTGCACTGTTTGGCGGTGAGGCCAAAGCAGTTGTAGCCGCCGCCGTCGCCCAGGGGCAGCTGGTGTGCCGCCATGGACTGTATGCCGTATTCGCGGTTGATCTGATTGTTGCCGCGCGTGTAGATCAGCTCCTTGTTATCGACTATGGTGGCGTCGCCGTTGAACATTGAACGATACGATTCGAACGGGTCGATGTCCGCCCAGCCGTCGGGGAAGGTTGCGGTCGAATAGACGGGATGAGTTGGCGGCTCGGTCGTCATGGGATAGGCCTCCGTGCCGACGCCCACGCGCCTTTTTCTGGTATGTACCTCATATGCGCCGAGGTCGATCACATCTTTGGCCGCCGCCGCCGCTATCGCCCATTTGTCCGGATCGACAACATCATTGAGAAGCTGTCTTCCGGTATTGTCCACGAAATTCAGGCCTGCGCCGTTCCCGTTGATCAGCGGGCTGGCCGCATACAGGTATGCCTTGGCGCGCACAGCCAGCGCCGCACCTTTCGTGGGGGTTGCCGCGTCGCGGGAGCCTTTGGGATGCAGGGGAAGCAGTTCGGCTGCCAGCACCATCTGTCGGGATATGTAATCCACGCACTCGTCGTAGCTGTTCCTCGGCAAGGACAGGGCGGCATAGTTGTCCTCATAATCCAGGCCATTGTCGGGCAGGATGGGAATGGGGCCGTATTTCTTCAGCAGCAGCCAGTAGAGATAGCCGCGGATAAAATAGGCCTTACCCTTGAACTCGTCGCACATCGTCTGATCTATCTCGGGCCCCGGATGTACATATTGCAGGAAGATCGAGGCCTGACGGATGCCGGCATACGACTGTGCCCACGGCTTGGCGAGCAGGTCGACGAACTGGCTGTTCTGCGGGCCGTACTTGCCGAATTTGTAATCCGAGAAAGAGATGCCCGCTATGTAGTTCGAGAACACCATGTCATCCGAGAAGTTGGGCAGCGTATAGTATACATGCCCTATTTCAAGGTTGTACATCACCTGCTGGGAGTAAGCATCCGCCAGCCACTGTTCGGTGTATTTGCGGCTGTTGAATATCTGCTCCAGATCCTGCCGGTCGTTGAAATAGCGTTCAACGCTCAGGTAATCCCTGCATGACTGCAAGCAGCCCCCCAGGCAGGCGACAACGCTCAATATTATTATTTTTCTTTTCATGACGCTTTGATTTTAGATGTTGACTGTCAAGCCGAACGTAACGGTCCTGCCCAGCGGATATTTCTGGCCGTTGGAGCTGCCCATCTCAGGGTCCCACAGTTTGAACGACGAGAATGTCAGCAGGTTCTGTCCGAGGAAATGCACGCGCACTTTTTCGAGGTGCAGTTTGCGGGTGAGCTCTTTGGGCAGCGTGTAGCCTACTTCCACCGTCTTCAGCCTCAGGTAGGAGCCGTCGCGCAGCCAGAACGTGGAGTTGACGTAGTTGTTCCTGTTGCCGCCGTAGCTCAGTCGCGGATATTCGGCGTTCGGGTCTTCGTTTATCCCCAGTTGCCAGCGGTTGGCCTCGGCCATGGATTTCAATATGTTGCCCCTTTCGCCTTCGCTGAAAGGATAGACTGTGAAGCCGTTGATGAAGAAGTGTGATTTTCCGGCCCCCTGGAAGTGCACGTTGACGTCGAAACCTTTCCACGAGGCGGAGACTCCCAGACCGTAGATCAGGTTCGGGTGGTCGGTGGCGCCGATGGGCACGACGTCGTTCGAGTCGACTATGCCGTCGCCGTTGACGTCCTTGTATTTGATGTCGCCGGGCATGATGTCCTTCGGGTCTGCATTGTTGACCTTCTGCTGCGGGCTGTTGCGGATGTCTTCGTAATCCTTGAACAGTCCCTGTGCGATGTAGCCTTTCATCTGGCCGATGCGGTATCCCGTTTCGCGAAGATAGGGATAGCGGTTGACCATCTCATCCTTTTCGAGGATCTGGTTCTTGCTGTACGTTATGTTCCCGCGCAGTTGCAGGTCGACCTCGCCTATCTTGTGGCTGACCTTGAAGTTGCCGTCGAAACCCCGAGTCCTCGTGCTGCCCACGTTTGCCCGCGGGCTGTCGCCCCTTATGCCGACCATCGACGGCAGGAATTTACGCTCCATGTAGATGCCGTCGCGGGTTTCGTCGAAGTAGTCGACCGTGAAGCCGAACTTGTCCTTGAACACCGACACGTCCACGCCCAGGTCGTGTTTCGTGGCGACCTCCCACGACACGTACTGCGAGGATATTTGCGTGTAGGTCAGGCCGTCGAACTTATTGGCGCTGCCCAGGTCGCCCCAGTCCCAGCTGTTTATCCGATATGAATCGGCCGTCGAACCCGTAAACGGGATTTTCACTACCGCATTGTTGAAATTCAGCGTCCCGAAACTTGACAGGTAGGCGAACCGCGAGTTGGGGTCGCTGGTGGTGGAGCCGTCGGAGCCGACCTTGCCGTAGGAGTAGCGGATCTTGAACATGTTGAGCCACTCGGCGCGCTCCTTCACGAAGTTCTCCTCGGCAACGTTCCATGCGCCGGAATAGGCGGGGAAGAACCCGAACTGGTGTCCCGTGGCAAAGTTCTCCGAACCGTTGTAGCCGAAATTGATGTTGAAGAAGTAGCGGTTTTTGTAGCCGTAGGAGGCATTTCCCGCAAGTCCCTGATGGCGTTTGCTGATACCGGCCATGATGTTGTCGCCAATGTCGGCGGTGTTGACATAGTTGTCCTGCGTATATTTCAGCACGCCGCCCACCTTGTGCGAGCCGAAGCTCCTGCCGTAGGAGATCTCCGCTTCGAGAAAATCCTTGCGGCTGCCGCCTGCAGTTGGTTTCTGGGTCAAGTAGCGTTCGCTGAGCATGTGCTGGAATACGATATTTCCCTTCGCGTCGCGCACACGTTCGGCCCTCCACATCTCGGGCCACTTGTAGCGCAGTATGCTGTTGTCGTTGTTGGTGTCGTATCCGAAACGCCCGATGAACTTCAACCCTTCGGTCACGAAATCGAGCTGCTGTTCCAGCGTGATATTGGTGTTGATGGCGTTTTTCCACGTTTCGCTGTACCCTGTCTGCGTGGAGATAACCCACGGGTTGAACTCGATCGTGTCCAGGTTATCGTCGTCGTCGTTCCGTTTTACTATGACCGGAGTATAGCCGTTGGAGTACATGGCCGGCATGATGACAGGGTTGTACAGGAATATGGATTTCCATATCTGGTCGGAAGAGGCCCCCGCATGGTTGATCTTTTCCAGCGACCCGCCGATACCGACCTTGATAAGGGTCGTTTTGGTCGGGTTCATGTCGAGGTTCAGACGGTAGTTCCAGCGTTTGTAGTTGGCGTTGGTGTTGTAGTTTTTCAGGGTTTTGTCCACGTTGTACATTCCGCCCTCGTCGACGTAGCTTCCCGACAGGTAATAGCGGGCCGTGGAACCGCCGCCGCGCACGTTCACCGAAGCGCGGTAGGTCGGCGCGCCGTTCTTGAGCAGCATGTCGCGCCAGTTGACGTTGGGAAAGAGGTCAGGGTCGAGCTGTTCGCGGATCATGCGCAGCTCCTGATCGCTGTATACCGCCTTCTGGTTGCGGGCGAGCTTGGCTTCGTTGGCCATTGAGGCGTAGGTCATGCCGTCCACAAATTCGGGGGTCATGGTGCGGGTTGTCCAGGTGTATTCCGCCTTGGCGCTCACGTCCACCTTGCCGTCCTTACCGCTTTTGGTTGTTATCAGCACTACGCCGTTTGCGCCCCGCGAGCCGTATATTGCCGTTGCCGAGGCGTCTTTCAGGACGGTGAACGACTCGATGTCCTCGATGTTCAGCTCGTCCATGCTGCGTTCGAAGCCGTCGACGAGCACCATTGCGCTGGTGTTGGCTCCGAAGGTGGAGATACCGCGGATCCAGAACTCCGATGTGTTGGAGCCGGGCTGTCCCGACCTCTGCATTGCAAAGACGCCGGCCACGTTACCCGCCAGTGCATTGGTGATGCTGGGGCTCGAGGTTTTGAGGTCGGTCATGTTGACGGTTGTGATGGCGCCCGTCACGGTGATCTTTTTCTGCTGGCCGATACCGGTGACCACCACCGACTCGATTTCGCTCTCCCTGGCCTCCTCCATGACGATGTTCAGCGTCGTGTTCTCATCCTTTATCAGGTGTTCCTGCGCCTGATAGCCCATGTGGGCGAATACGAGTATCTGGAACGGCGCGAGTTCGAGTTTGTACTTTCCGTCCCTGTCGGAGACGGAGGCCAGTCCGGGTTTGTCTTTTATGGTGATGTTGACCCCGATAAAAGGTTTTCCCTGCGGGTCTGTTACGACGCCGGTCACCACCACGCTTTTTGGCTGGGCCGACAGTACTGTCGAGCAGACGGCGAGGCAGAGTATGATTAGATATTTTTTCATCTTCGTGTTTTTATTTGTAGGGTTACTCCAGCGCAATTGTCCTTATTCGCTTGTTGTTGCTGTCCGCGACATAGAAGATTTTTTCGTCCTCGTCGTAGCATATGCCGTTCGGGCGGTTGAACATTGCCTCTTCGCGTGCAGCGCCGTCGGAGTATGCGAATCCGTTGCCCTTGCCACGTCCGGCGTATGTGCTGACCACTCCGTCGGGCGTGACCTTGCGTATGCAGTTGTTCTCGCGGTCGCAGACATAGTAATCGTACTTGTCGTCGTTGCCTGCCAGGTCGTAGCTGCGGTTGTAGACGAATACGCCCTGCCGGAGCGAGTTGAATCGTGCGTTGGCGCCCACCCCGTCCTGGTAGCTCCAGCCGTCGCCGACGAATTTGAACGGAGTGCCGAGCGTCTGCGTGACAGGATCGTAAAGGCATTTATAGATGGCGTGATCTATGTGCATGTACACATAAAGGTCGTCCGGGTGGCGGGTCATGATTGGTTTGTTGCTCGGGCTGTCGCCGGTGGTGATGGTGTACAGGAGCTGCGATTTCCATTGGGTTACACTGGGGTCAAAGCCTGCCGCGCGCGCCTTGTAAACGCCGTTGTTGGTGTGTACGCTGTAGAACATTGCCCCGTCGCCCATCGACGCGCAACACATCGAAGAGGTGCCGAACAGATAGCTGTAGACGTTTTTGAAGCCTTCGCTGCGCAGGGCGTAGTATATGTTGGTTTTCAGGGCCCACTGTGCCACGTCGTGAGTGCCGTGGTCGTCGACGAAGAACATTGTGTCGCGCGTGGGGCTGAGCGTCATCGAACGGACGTGGTTGAACGAGCTCACGTCTCCTTTTCTGAATACGGTGGATACCATCTCGTCGGTCAGGTCGATCTTGCGGAGCGACTTTAATTCCGCATTGTACGCGGCGCTTTCCTCTGCCGTGTAGAGCACCTTGTGGCCGTTCGGGTCTATGTCCATCAGCATAAAGCCGATGTAGTCGAACCCTGCCTCCGCGAATGTGCCGTCGATGGTGTTCGACAGGTTGGTGAGCGGGTCGATCCAGCCGACCAGCGTGCCGACCTGCAATGAGGTTTGCAGTGCGAAGCGGATCGTGAACTCATGCTCTCCGGCGATGGAGCCGTCGGGATTTCTGACCACGACCTTTACGTCGCCGTCGACGCAGCGGCGGGGCACGGTCAGGCAGATTGTTGTGCCGGACGAGCCGACCACCACGGCCTTTACGCCGCCGATTGTGACGCTGATATTGGATATGTCGGTGCCGAAGTTGCTGCCCTCGATGAACATTGTGGTGCGTGTCGGCCCCTCTTTGGGCATGAAGTCGGTGAATACGACCGGCTGTGTCGGGTCGCACGGGTAGCCAGGATTTGGGGGCTCGTAACCTCCGGTCTGGCAGCATCCTGCCATGCCGATTGTCGCCACGGCTGCAAATATGCGGAATAACTTGTTCGTTTTCATGGCATTTGATTTAAGTTGAACGACATGTCGCCCGGGCGTGGCGGCCATCACGCCGCCACGCCCTGAACAACATCCTTTGTTTTCGGCCTGATAGCCTAATAGCCTGTGACGGTGATAGCAAGGTTGGTGCCTCCGAAATAGTTCGGCCCCGTGGAGCCGTCCACGTTTCTCGCTGCCACCCATGTGTTATAGTCGGGAATGTTTGCCGTCGGTACCAGGAAAGTAATGGCCTTGCCGTCGATGTAACGGAACCAGTTGTCGCAGTTGCCCCCGCTAAATGTATGCTGCGTACTGCCGAGCTTTATCGTAAAGGGCACCGCATTGCCACCATCTTTGAATGCCTCATAACCGATGGTGGTAACTTTCGGTATATTTACCGTTGCCAACGCCGTACACCCGTTCGCCATCTGGATGCCAATCGTTATCAATTCGGGCAAGTCAAGCGTCGTCAGCGACGTACATAAAGAAACCAAGTTGCCTCCAGACGTTGTCAATGCAGGCAGTGACAGTGTCGTCAGCGACGTACATTTATAAAAAAGGCCGTTGCCGATGGTTGTGAGCTCGGGGTAGTTGATGCTCGTCAAACCTGCACTGTGGAAAACATAACCGCCGGTCGTCTGGAGCTTCGGGAAGTTGGCAACCTTCAAGGTACCGGGAATCCTTTCATTGCTCAGAACGTCGTTGCCGAGGCTGGTCACATTCACTCCTGTTACCGAGGCGAGGTTGCCCCAGCCACCGCCATACTGACCTTCACCGCGCAGTGCGCCGCCTGCTATCGAGGTGACGGAGTTCGGCAGGACAAGGGCCACGATCCGGCTGCGGGTCGAAGTAAATTTGCCATAATCAGCGTCGTTGCTGACATAGGGCGCCCCGATCATGGTCGCCCCTGACTCCCACTGCGTTACGCCCTCGATAGCGCTTAAATCCAGCGAATAGAAGGTGGACGTGTTCAACTGCGCGTCGATAGCTGCCTTTACGTCGGCGCCCCAAAGCATTCTGGGGATGACTATCTGCTTCGGATCGGCGGTCGTCGTGCCCGAACCGGCGGCTGCGGCGAAGATGGCGGCTATCTCGTTGGGGTTGTGGTACACCTCGACGGTGGCCGAGCCCGATATGGCGGTGTTGTAGGTTGAGGTGGCCGTAACGGTCAGCTGGGAGCTGGTCTCGGTGGCGGATATGGTCAGCAAACCGCTTGCGTCGATGGTGGAGCCTCCGCCGGTGGGGCTGACGCTCCATGTAACGGTGTTAGCCGCAGCGCCCATAATGGCTACCGAGGCGTTGAACGTTTTGGTCGTACCCATAATGGCGTTAAGGTTTGCGGAAGTTACATCCACGGAGAGGACAGCGTCCAGCGACGGGTTGGTCACGCTCACCTTCGCATACTTGCCCGCCTCGAAGATCGCGTTGTTCTTCGCCCATACTATATTGAAGCCGGCGAACGTGTAGCTGCCGCTCAAATTTACCGGAGTGGCAGAGGGCTCAACGATACGGCGGAGCGCCCCACTGACAACGTGGGTCGAAACCACCGTGCCGCCAATCTTCAGCTCCCCGCCCGTAGCCCCCGCAGGAAGCTCAATCTCAACCAGCGACATGGCATGGGTGAGCGTCACGGTGAGCGTCCCGCCATTCTCCGAGCCGGAGCCGGTCATCAGGTCGGAAGCCGTATAGGCGGCGTATGTGCTCTGGTCGGATTGCGGCGTGAAGCCCGCAGCGATAGCCGCCTCGGTCGTCTTGCCGTCATGCGTCGCGCTGTACGGATAGTGTACAAGGTAGGTGATGTTACCAGAATAGGCGTGCGCCGTCCTGTTGGTGGTCGGAACCCATCCTCCGGAGGTCTTTTTATAAGGCACGTTGTCTTCGATGATCGTCGTCCCGTTCTCGATGACGGTAACGCCGATCTCGTCGTCGTTGGTGAACGAAGTGACGTAGCCCGACTCCGAAGCGCGGGTGTCGCCGGAAAAGCCCACGGCGGTCACATCAAGCTTCAACGTCTTGCCCTGCCCTGCGGGGACGAGCTCGTCGATTTTACATGCAACAAGGGCTGTGCATGCAAGGAGCGAAATCGCAAAAGACCTCGCTAAGATAAGATTAACAGCATTCAAAATTATTGTATTTATTTGATTTTTTAATTTGGTTTTACGGTTTTGTCTGTCCCGTGACCGTGTCGTCGGAGCCGGCGCCCCATGTCGTGGAGCCCGTCGCGGGGGTCGTGTCGCGTCCGCCGGGGACGGTGCTGCTGCTGCCCGAGCCCCAGGCCGAGCTGCCGGTGGCAGTCACAACAAGTCCCTCCTTCTCGACGGTGACGGCATAGTCATAAGAGTAACCGGCGCGAAGCTGCACCGAGTCGGCGGCCATCGGCTCCCAGATCTGGGGCGCGCCTCTGGCCGTTACCTTGAAGAACGGTTTGCCGGTCATGGTTTGAGGGGCAAGCAGAACGCTGCATGTGTTGCCCGTCCTGAATGAGGCGATCCAGTCGTTTTCGCCGCTGCCCGTCACCACGCCGGCAGCCGTATTGGGCACGACGGTCGTATAGCCGGAAAATGAAACAACCGCAGCGGCCAGGTCGTCCGCCGTCACGCCGTCGCCGGCAGAGAGGGCGGCCGTCACCTTTGCCAGGCAGTGGACAAACGTCAACCGGCTGTTGCCTGCCGTGACGTTCCTAACCTCGGGCGCAAAAACGAAGTCGGCCGACTGAAACTTGGCCTGATCGCTCTGGTCGACAGGAAAAATGTAGGCCCCAACGGCGGGATGCCACGCGCGGGCAATGAGGCGCGAGCTGTAATCCTGCCAGTAGATGGTCGTCGCAGGGGTCAGCGTACCGTCGACCGAAGCGACAAAAGTACGCCCGCCTTCGCTGCCGAGGGCCACCTGAACCTGCTCGCCCCCCGCCCAGACGCCGCCGTCCGCACGGGTGGTGTGCCCCTCGATCTGCGAGGACAGTAGCATCGGAGAGCGATCTTCCGAGCCGCCCCCCTTGCCGCACGAGGCGAACACCGCTGTCAGCGTCGCCATCGCACCAAAAATAAAAGTTTTACTCATAATTAAATTAATTTGATCGTTTATAGCTTGGTTTTTCGTAATATTTCGCGTATCGTATCAACTTGTAATGCAATGCTTTTACATCTTTACTGTCAGGGCATTATCCGTTGGGGACGTTGCCTTTTGCCGCTTTGCTGCTTTGTTCTTGCTTTATGCCGCCTTGTGTCGCTTTGCCGCTGCTTGGTTGTTGCTTTGTTGCTGTTGCTTGGTTCTTGCTGGGTTGTTGCTGCTTTGCTGTTGCTTTGTTGCTTGGTTCTTGCTTTGCTGCTTTGTGTCGCGTCGTTATTGCGCCTTGCTCTGTCCCTGCATCATTACTGCTCGGTTATCGCGCCTTGCACCATCACATTGCTCGTTACTGCTTTGTTATTGCGCCTTGCTCCGTTCC
This sequence comes from Rikenellaceae bacterium, assembly GCA_031256675.1. GTDB lineage: Bacteria > Bacteroidota > Bacteroidia > Bacteroidales > Rikenellaceae > JAIRQC01. The sequence goes on along the minus strand of JAIRQC010000122.1, from coordinate 9,112 downwards.
TGCATCATTACTAACTATATAATACATCGCCACCGTATTGTTATTGCAAGCTGTCACCATCATCGCTCGCCATTGCGTCGTTTTTATTGTGCCGTTATTAATTTGTTATAGCGTCGTGTCTATGCCGTTATTACGTCCCGTCATCGCTCGTTATTATTACCGCATCGTTTGTTCTTGCCCTGCGTCATTGCTATGTCCTGTGTTGCTGCGCCGTTATCGCATCGTGTTGGTCGCTATTGCGTTATTATTGCATCGGTTCTTGGTCGTCATTGCTCCGTTTGCACCGTCATCAAAAAGCGGGATTTGTGCTGTAACGGCCGAGAAAAATCCGCGCTGCTTGAAATTTCCTCCGGTTTTTGTTGGAGTTTACAAATAAAACTAGCTTTCTTACAAACCCCGTATTAACACCATTATACATCTGACATTCAAATCCTTTTGCAAAAACACATAAATCATTTTCCGTTATCTCGCAGACTTTTCCCAAGATTTCGACCGACCAAAAACACAACATCTATCGTCATTGCTGCAACTTTATAAAAAGTATTACAAAGGACTAAAATAATTTTGAAAAATCAAAACATAACGTCAATAATACGCTAAGCCTCCGCTTGACTCCTGATTAACAGTTCGATATGCCGATTTCCAAAAAACGGAAAATACGGTATCTAACGACAGATCTGTTTAATTCAACACTATTTTGATAAGAAACCGTATCCCTGCACGGTAAATTTTGGCCAAATGATGGACATTCCGACACAGGCAGCAGACATGCCCGGTTTACAGCAGATAAATCGCTTAAATCAACTCTGCGGCAATGTAAGATTTTTGAGGTATGGATAATTTTGCCCTGATTAAACAACGTTTTCCTGCGGCGGCTTTACCCGTGGACATCGGTCTGGTTCTCGCCATTAATACAGTCGGGGCCGCACTACGCTACAAATGTTTATAACGGTCAATTTATGTTCTCCGGTTCGGGGATGACCTTTACTTTTGCCTTTGCTTTTACTTTTGCCTTGAACTGTTGGAGATCGTAGCTGAGGCTATTCTGTCTTTCAACGAAGCCATAAAGCCCGTAACTCTCCTCCGGTCGATATGCCGCAGCCAACCTTTACGGGCGAGGTTGAGTATTCCCTGGCAGAGCATATACGCCCGGTCGAGATAACTCTTACGTTCGTGCGCCTTGCGGATGACAAACTGTTCGATGTATTTGGCTATATCTCCGTTATCATATAGAATGCCTGCAAATCTTCGCGGTTGTGGCATGGATTGTGTTTGGCAAGTATCTCCTTAATGGTGCGATGGCGAACAGACAATCATGAGCGATGTGACTCGACCGAACAGAGACTCTTTGGAGCTTTCGAATATTCGTTTCATCATCGAATAGATCGAGCCGCACAGCACGAGATTCTGTTTGTTTCCCTCTTTCTTCGAATCCCAAATGTTCTGCATGTCGCTGAACACAGCTGGGTTGATGTTGTGAACCTCTTGAAACTCATCTAATAATGAGCGTAAAATTCACCGGCTTCGACAATTTATGATCGCTCCGAACAGCTCGGCAAAGCTGCCAAAACTGCCCACAGGGAGGGATGTCGAATTTTTCCCGTATTTCGCGGGCAAACACCACATAGAGCCGCACTTCGTTATCTTTGGCAATGAATGAAGTAAAGAACCTGCATCGCGTCAAAGGCATTTCGTAACAGTGTGGTCTTGCCCAAGCACCTGAGGCTAACCATAACCAACTTCACTTGAGGCTTGCCTGATGTCGCGAAATGCAGGTACTTTGAATGTTCTTTCATTGTTTGCGGAATCATTATTACCGTAATGCTTGTTACGTAATGTAAATACACGAAATGTTCTGATAATAACTACTACTATTTTTTCTATTCAGCCACACGAATTCCCTGTTTATTTCGTCGTCGATTTTTCGGTAACGGTTGAAGGCCTTGCTGCCTTCCTTTCCTTGTGCACGGAAAGGATGACGACAAGATTGGGGCCTTTGACCCTTTTGTAAATGTTGCCAATGAATGTCCGGCGGGCGAGACGGCTGCCGGCGACTTCATGAAGCGATCGTTTGACCTCCTCGCCCGTCAGAGGGTCGAGGATCGTCACTATGCGGTCGATACTCGCCAGACTGAACGCCTGTTTGATTGCATCGTTACACTTTTGTTCATGACATTGCGTAAAACGTCTTAATTTACTTTTCAATAGCTACTAAGGCCCTCTTAGTTTTAGACGATTTCGGATTTTTATCCGAACTTTTGCCTCGAATTGTTTTTACCTTTGCTTGATTTTTGTGCTCCTTTTTATCATACGATGTATGCGAATTTAAAGGTTAAGATCATGGACGTCCAATAAAAATGTATTGATAATATATTGTCAACAAGAATGCTAAGTTATCGCAAATGTTATTTCCCCTTTTTCATTGTTGTTTTTAAAAAGAGTGGAATTAGATAGTCGCCTTAACATAAAAGCCCCAAAATAGGAACTTTCTTAGGCGCAAAATTGCGTAAAAGTGCGGGCGAGCGGCGCATATATGGGCGCTCGCGCTGCCTTCTTTTTAGCAGCAAAATCGAGCGGTTTTGGTGCACAATGCTTATTTTCATTATTTTTATGGAGCTGCAATGATAGTAAATGGCATCCAGATATCATTTTTTTGGCGGCAAATAATAGTGATATCGTGCTTCTGATATAATTGTTGCTTTTATTGTGTTGCTTCAACGGATAATGCTCAATTAAAACTTATTACCAGCGTAAAGTAGCCGAAAGTAAACATAAGTTCAGTGTTCTGAACGCAGTGAGGGACAAGATCTGCCCGCACGGTATTTTGGGTGGTCAAGCGCGAAACTCCAAATATAGAGGAGAGCCCAAAAACATCGTCTTCAATAAGATTTTGCGACCATTCAAAATCTCGAAATCTTATAGTATAGCATAATACACATAAAGACATGACAAATAACTGTGAACTAATCATATGTTATTGTAATCTTCGCAAAGTAGAAGACAGTTGAACTGTTGCCCAAGGTTATATCGAGTGCCTGCTACGGCCTTGTACAACAGTTCAACTGTTATGAGCTGGACTCTACGGCAACAATGGAATCTAATGAGCGCCTTAATTTTTAGAATTCCATCAGCAAACAAGAGAAGCCAGACAAGTGAAAAACTTTATACTTTCACTTCTCCTGTTTGGTCAACAGCCTGTACATCCTCATGAATGATGGGATTGGCATTCCTACTTTGTCTTTGAACCGCGATGAGGCGATGATTGTCAACACAACGACGCCAAAAACTATGCTCAATCCGAAAAGTTCGCGCAGGGCAACTATTATCGACGAATGGATAATTATTTGCGCCTCTATGGCTCGCAAGTAGATTGCTTCGCCCAACGGGCCGCCAATGCCGGTACGGACAAGACCCAATATGCACAACACCTGAAAATAGTTGCGGAACGGCGCAGTCGCTTGTGCGTAGACGGTCAGCGATATGAAGACTGCCACGTGGCCGAAACCGCAGCAGACGAGCGGCAGCCACAGTTGCTCGAGGGCTGTATACGGCGAAATCAAAGCGTACATCATCACGGCGTATAGCGTCACAAAGGCCATTCCGACGAAACAGACCAGCTTGTGATGCCATTTCAGTTTTGTGAGTGCGAACCACGAGAACAACGCCCCGAAGAGCATTCCGGCCACATCGAACCAGTAGAGATTAACCGTGGTCAGCTGCTCGAACTGCAACACCGCGCCGGTAAAGACGTTTTGCAAAACATGCTGCGAGCCCAACATAACGTCGAGAAACAGGAACAGTATCAGCATATTGAATATATTGCGAGTGCGGAAGGCGGCAGGTTCTATGAACGGATGGCGTATGTGTCGCATTCTGAGTAGATTGGCCAACATGGCCAGTAGCGAGATGGCCGCTGCGGCACGTATGCGTGGCGAGTGAAACCACTCCATCTGCTCACCGTACTGCACCGCGAAAATTGCCGAGAGGATAAACGCCGTCCACAGCGCCATCCCAAGCCAATCTATGCCATAGAGCGGCATCCGTGGCATCTGGCGGAACGGCTGCATCAGCACAAAGGCCGCAAGAAGGACGAACAGCAACGCTCCGACCGCTGCATAGTGTATGTATTGCCAGGAATAGTAGTACATTATGTAGCTCGCCGCAATGTCGAACACATGGATAAACCCGAGCACGACGAAGAACACGAACGACAGAAATACGGCGTAGTTGTGCGTCGGGGCGATCTTCGGCAGTATGGATGAAAGGCACTCGAACGTTCCCCACAACCGGAAGAATCCCGCCACAAGACAGAGCACGGTGAGCGCCGGCATCGAACGCACATGCGGTACGACGAGGTTTATCGCTATCAATACCGATGCTGCCGCTATAAGGCATGTACGGTTGGTGAAGCGAAATTTAAGCCTGAACGCCAGCGGAAAGTACATCGTCAACCCAACGAGCACGGCGTTGCCACACATCCGCGCATCGTCGGACGTGAGCGACAGGCTGCCAGCCACTGCGTCCATTGCACAAAAGTATATCCCATTAGAGAACTGAAAACAGACGAGCATCAAAATATATATCCAAAAGCGCGCTCCATCGGGCACACGCTCGCGGAATGATGGAAACTGCTTCATGTCACCTCTTTACTTTGCACTCAACATTCATCCCTGCACCGACGCGCGCCAGAGTCGAACTGTCGTTGGCGGATGTGAAACGTATCCTGACCGGAATGCGCTGCTCGGTCTTGACGAAATTGCCGACTGAGTTGTCGTGCGAGTGTGGCGAGTACTCCGCACCGGTAGCATCTGATATGGCCGCGACCTCACCTTCAAAGCGCACCGAAGGGAAGGCGTCGATGCGGATCTCGACGCGGCTGCCGAGATGCACTCCACGCAGCTGCGTTTCGCGATAGTTGGCCATCACCCATTTGTCTCCGTTGTCCACCACCGAAAGCAGCGTCCGCCCAGGCATGATCAACTCACCCTCCCGAACGGTTTTGCGCGATGTACGGCCGTCGCACGGGGCAAGGATGATGGTATATGAGAGGTTTAGTTCAGCCAGCTCCAACTCCGCGCGGCACACCTCGATATGCGCATCATTCTGGGCCAGGCGCGTGGTTTGCTCGTCTCGGGTCAGGCGGGTAGTCTGTTTTTGCCGCTGCATGGTCTCCAACCGTGCCTGCAACGACTCGTACTGTGTCCGCGCGTCGTCGAGCTGCTTGCGGGTGATGGCGTCGCTCTCGTACAGTTTTTTATAGCGATTGTAATCCGCCTCGGCGTTGTTCAACAGCACTTTGACCTCCTCGATGCCCGCGTCGCTGACAGCCAGATTATTAGCCGTGGTGGAGATCGTCCGCCCCATGACCGAGCGTTCAGCCAGCGCATTGTGCAGGTCGGCCCGCGCCTGCGCCAGCCGCAGACGGAACTCAACATCCTCGATAATTATGAGTGTATCACCCTTGTGCACAAGCTGAAACTCATTGAAACGCACCTCTTTTACGAAGCCTTGCACGCGGCTGCTCACTTCCACTATATTTTGATGCACCCGCGCGTTGTTAGTCCACTCTCCGCCCACATGGACGAACAGCGAGACGATCCATGTCAGACCGCACACGAGCAGTGCGATAATAATAATGTTGGCTACGGTTTTTTTCTGTCTCCGGTTCATAACGTTCCTGCTATATATTTGATTTTATAATAGTTGTATATAATATTGATCTGCGCGTCGACGGCCTGCAATTCGGCGTCGAGCCTCTGCGCAGAAGCGTCAAGCAGGTCGGCGATCAACGCCAGCCCATTCGCGTACCGGCGGCTGACCACATCGTAATTCTGCACGGCCAGTTCGACGCTTTTGAGCTTGGTTTCGAGCAACGCGAAGGCCTCCCTGTAATGGGTTTGGGCAGCCTCGGCGGCCAGAGCAACACGCTCTTCGGCTACCGCTTTCTCTTCGGCCGCCCTCTTGGCAGCCAATTGTGAGGCGCGAATCTTTGCTCCAGACTTGTACAGCGCGCCGAAATTATATTTCACCCCCACGCCGGCCACCCAATAATTGAAGTTTTTGTCGAGCGCTGGAATTTCGATCGTGACGGGACCGTTGAGATAGTCGCCGACAAACAGAGCCACTTGCGGCAGCCGCTCGGCCCGCGAAGTCTTCTCTGCATGGCGGGCGATCTCTTCCGATTTTTGGGCAATTTGCACCGGCAGTGCTTCAAATATGTCTATTTCCGGGCCCGCTTCAAACTCTATGCCGTCGCTGTCCGGAACTATGACGATCGATGAAGGCAATCCGACAGCCACCGTCAGTTGATTGTTGGTCAGCGATATGGCGTTCTGCAAATGGATACTGTCGTAACTGAGGTTCTGCAATAGCAGTTCGTAGCGCGTGACGTCGTTTTGTAACGCCATTCCTTCAGAGCTCCGTCGGCGCATGTTGTCGAGAACCTGCCGCGTTACGGCAATATTGCGGCCCAACACCTTGGAACTGTTTTGCAGTCTGCACAGTTCCAGATAGTTGCTCGCTATCAGAAATCGCGCCTCCTGCCGGTTACGCTCCATGTCGAGAGCGGCAAGCTGCCATTGCAATTCTGCGATCCGCATACCGCTACGAATCGCCCCGCCCGCAAAGATCACCTGTGAGGCTTCGAGTGAGAAACTGTTGCCGAAATGTGGGATTGGCGCAACGAACGAATTGCGAAAATTACGGTCAGTTATCGAGCCATTACCGTTGTAACTAAGTGACAACGAAACATCGACAGACGGCAGGCGGGCATTGCTGGCTATCCGTGCATTTTCCTCCGCCGCATCGACTGCCGTGGCCGCTACCATTATGCTGCGGTTGTTACTGTCGGCCAGCGCGAAAAGTTCCTCTATCGACAGCGCGCGACGCTCTTCACTCTGCGCACGCACACCGTTTGCCCACGACGCCAAAAACAGTGTCGCGAGCAAATATAATAATTTGCTCATTGATATTGATTATGAATTGAAAAAATGATTACGGTGCGCTTAATCGAAGCGCAAATTGGGTGCGCAGGGCGTCAAATCCTCGGAGCAAAAGGATGCACGCGCCCCCACGGATAGACACGCAGAGGCGTATATGACGATAACATCGTTGTTTCCATGCTGCAAAGATACGAATTTTTTCTAAAATCCCATGAAAAACATCTTGTACTTACAAGTTTCCTCAATGGGTAACGATTTGAAAACGAGCGGTTTTCTTTGTTTTGCTTCGTTTTTCCATTGTTTCAAATAACTAAATGCAAAGATAGTGAATTTTCCTGAATAGTAAAAATAATCCCTGATATTCAACATATATTCCACTTTGGGGGTTCAACAGTACTTTATTTGATATATCTAATTTGTACAATGTAGTTTATGGGTTTCGGCAATTCAAACTCCCTTTCGCCTTGAACAAGCGGAACAGGCCCGAATTGCTGTTCCAATTCCTTGCAAATTTTCATCGAGCGGGCTACCTCGTAACTGTGGTTTATTTTCCTGCCGTTTTCATCGACTCGCAAACTGACGATGTGCAGGTGTTCCCGCTTGATGTCGGAATGTTTCAGAACAATATACGGCTGATTCCCGTAACCGAGTTTTTCCATAGATGCCTGCGCAATTTCCGAAAGTTGTTCATCGGAAAGTTTGTCTTGGGGGTTTGGATTGAGCGAGGCATGGAAAACAACCTTTTCCGTGCGGTTGTTTTCCGCCAAATACGGATAGAACGAATCCATGCAATCCTTCATCGAAAACTTTCCGTCTTCCGAATCGAACATCTTTTGACGGTACAAAACCGTTGCGTTTTCGTTTTCCGCTTTGATTTTGTTGTACGCAAGCACCCCGAAAACCGATTTTCCCGAACTTATTTTGGCAAGCATAATTCGCGAAATTTGGTTATATGCTCCTCAAACTTTCGCGTGGAAATTACAAATTCAATGGTTGCCTTTTCCAATCTGTACAGCATAAGAAGTGCTGTTTTTTCAGGAAAAGCGGCTTTCAGATGTCGTAAAACCTGATTGTAATTGTTCCCAATCGCCCTGTATTGGCTACGGAAACTGCTTAAAAGTACCGCATAGTCAATCAAAGATTTGTTGATTATAACAATCTTATACTGCTTGTTCAGAACGCTATCGGCAATAAAAGCGGAATAACTTCGCTTGCCTGAACGCTCGTAAAGTTTCAAAAACCGTTCGCAGTCTTTATCGTTCAGGCGAATCCACAGGCGGTTTGTTTGCGGATTTTTGTTCGGCTTCCGCCCGCATTTTTTCTTTTCTACATTTTCAATGTTCATAATTATTCAACTTAAAAAGGTTGCAACTTGGGCGCAGCCGTTCCCCCAACCCAAAGTTTGGGTGATAGGAGTTTTTAGGCGGGAAAAAATGCCAATTTTTTGCTGACAAAAACACTTCTCGCTATTGCCTTCGGGGCAATAATTTTTACGTTGCAAATGTCGCCAATATTTTCTAAGTGTAATATTATCAAATAATTGGACAAGCGCAGCAACTTGACGACACTTAATGCCAAACGAAAATCGCCTGCATTTATGAATTTATTTTGTGCCGGATTTAAGCAGAAAAGCATTTATCGTTGCATATATCTGTGCATATATGCAGCAATTCATAAAAGGCTGAATAATAACATTTAAGAATAAATGAAAATATGAGTACAAACAGACAGCAAGTAACGGATATAGATGTGAACGCATTTATCCGAAATATCGCGGATGCAGGCATAAATGACGACGTGCCTATCAATATTCCGACAGACAAACAGAAAGACATTCAGGCGGGAATAGTTGTATTACCTGAACTCTCGGAAGAAAAACCAAAGGAACAGGCAAAGCGGAAACGTTCCCAACCGGCGGACTACGAAACATTGTTCCTCGTGCGCAACGAAATCCGCACACGTCAAGGCTTGTACATCGGGCGCGACAACTACGAAACGTTGCAAACCCTTGTCCGCTCTATTCGTTCCGAGCGGTTGAGCGTCAGCGGATTGGTTGAGGACAGGAACATATCCCGAATGAAACCTGTCGATGCACGTTTAAAATCCGTTTTCATTAGCCGTTCAAGTTCTTCTTTGGAAAGCCAACGGCGTTTTGTACTGTTCTTTTCAAA